>NZ_JBXWTO010000005.1:0-233861 GCF_057319415.1 Asaia sp. A2 | reverse complement strand
CGCCGAACGCACCCGCGACGGGCTTTGGAACAGGATCGGCAAACTCATCGATCAGGTCGCGCCCGCAGAATGCGCCAACTTCTTCACCGCCGCTGGATACGAGCCAGATTGAGAGGAAAACGCTCTAACCGGGTCTGAAATCCATCACCCTTCCGTGCTGAGGATCAGGCTGCACAAGCCCCTGTCCCCCCTCAGCACGGACGGCCCCCTCATGATGAGGCGTGTGGGGGAATGAAGCTGATAGTGGGGCCTTCGGTCCACACCAGCGCCATGACGAGCTCATGATCGGGATAGATCTGCTTCAGCACTGCGCCATAGGCTTCCATCTGTCGTCGATAGGCGGCAGGTATGGCCTGACCGGGCCGTGGCGGGTTCTGCCCCGTCTTGTAATCGCACAGCATGATCTGACTGTCACTGACGCACAGGCGATCCACCTGCCCCAGCACCACCTGACCAAAGGCCACGCCGGTAACCGGCTGCTCCGAAAGGCTACCCGGTCCGAAAAGCGGTGCCAGCGCCTTGTCGGTGAGTATGGCCAGCACCTGCCCGACAAGACGCGTCACATCGTCAGGCAACAGATCGTGCGACGGATGAGAAAGCCAGTCATGAGCCAGACCCCGCCATTCCGCTTCCGGCCTGTCGGGTAACCATTGAAGCAGGCGATGGACTAGTGTGCCGCGATTGATCGCGCGGGCCCGCCTGTTCTCACGCCCGGCCACCAGCCTGAGGGGCGAGAGGGCGGGCGGCGCGGCGCCATACTGCGCATTGTCGGGGCGGCTCGGCGCTAGGGGGCGCGTCAGAGGTGATTCCTGGGGGGCAGCCAAAGCATGCCACTCCGGTGCTTGGCCGAAGATGGCCGGCATGGCGTCGGGCACGACCGGTGAGACCGCTCTGACCGTGCGGGCCGGTTCGGCAGGTGCCGCCTCAATGATCAGGGTCTCCCCCTCCCAACCACCCTCAAACGGCGCGGGAACGGCAGCGAGCGACTGGAACCCGGCCTCACACAATGCATACCATGAGGTTTCCGCAGGCTTCTTTCTTGGCTCCCAACCGCACACCACCAGCCAGTCACTGGCGCGTGTCAGCGCCACATAAAGCAGACGGTTACGTTCGGCCTGGGCTGCGGCCTTCTCCTCGGCCTTGAGCCTGTCACCCAAGTCAGACGCCAGTTCCTTACCGGGCATCCAGACTGGCAGATCAAGCCCATTCTGATGTGTCCAGAGCAGCTTTTTCTCACCCTGCACGTCACCGGTCATGTCGGGCAGCACCACCAGCCGGGCCTGCAACCCCTTGGAGCCATGCACCGTCATAATGCGCACGGCATCGATCTCGGCCTCCGCTTCACGCTTGACGGTCAGGCTGCTTGACGCCAGCCAGTGCAGAAAGCCCTGCATGGACGGGGCGTGCAGCGCCTCAAAGCGCAAGGCGGCGGAAAGCAGATCATCGAGCGGTTCGGCGGCCTCGGGACCAAGACGGGCGAGCGCCCTTGCCCGACCCTCATGACGGCCGAGCGCATCGGCGAGAATCTGATAGGGCGTGGCGAAATCGATTCGGGTCTGAAGCGCTGACAGACGCTCCCAGGCACTCTGCCATTCCGGACGCTCACGATGGCGCTCCCGCAGGGCTGTCCAGAGCGGTATCTCACCTCGCTCCATCGCCAGATCCATCAGTGAATGGTCACTGACACCCCCGAATGGGGAGGTCAGCACGGCAGCCAGGGTGAGATTGTCCTGAGGCAGCAGCAGGGCATGACAGAGCGCCATCATGTCCTGCACCGCCAGCGAATCCGTCAGCCCGACCCCGACGAGTGTGGCAACCTCCACCCCCTGCCCCTTCAGGGCACGGATCAGGGCACGCAGGAAGGATGAGCGACGTGGCACCAGAACCAGCACCTCACCGGCCCGCAACGGTGTCTGACCGGGCTGGGGCGGTTTGCCAATCTGGGCAGCAATCCACTGGGCAAGATGATCGGCCAGCTTCTGCGGTGCGCGGCTTTGCCCCGCATTGCCTGTCGGCGCGGCCCAGGGGTCGTCGATGCCGTCTTTCTCATCCTTCGGCACCAGAGGCCACAGCTCGACGCGCCCCCCCTGACCGGGGCGGGCAGAGCGATGGGGCGGCAGGGTATCGCGCCCCGGCTCGCGCAGTCCGTCTGCGGCCAGTGGGTTGGTAAAGACGGCATCGACCAGATCAAGAACCGGGGCAACCGAGCGAAACGAGACCCCGATTTCGGGCGTACGCCATTCCTGCGCGGCACCGATGACCATGTCACGAAAACGGTCGCGCGCACGGAACAATCCCTGTGGATCAGCTCCCTGGAAGGCATAGATGGACTGCTTGAAGTCACCCACGGCAAAAACCGTTCGGGGCCGCCCTTCCATGTCGCGGGCACTTTCACCCACGAAGAATTCCTCGATCAGGGCTGTGGCGATCTCCCATTGCGCGGCAGACGTATCCTGCACTTCGTCCAGCAGCAGGTGGTCGAGCCCACCATCGAGCTTGTAGAGCACCCATGATGCGCCCGGGTCGCGCAGCAGGTCGCGCGTACTGGCAATCAGATCATCGTAATCGACCAACCCACGCAGCGTCTTGTCCTGCGCATAACGCTCCAATGTAGGTGCCGCCAGCGCGAACAGGGCCAGATTGAGCGCGATCAGACGCTGGACAGCAATGCGGCGCCCCAGCGCAATCTGCCGCTCGGCCTCGCAGGTAAACGCCTCCATGATATGGGGGCGATCCCGGTTGATGGCAGCGGGCACGAAGCCCCTGGCAGCGCGGGGTGTGCCGGTACCGGTGACGAAAACTGCATACCAGTCCTCTGCATCCCGTTCCTGCGGTGTGCGGGACAGAGCATCCAGCATCCGGCCCAGCATGGCCTGCATGGGCGGTGTACCAAGGGGGAGCGCCTCCTGGGCGCAACGCCGCAGCGTCGCCTCATCAGGCGAAACCGTGCGCTGGGCCAGAAGGTCGTCAAGACTTTCCTCACCAGCATCGAAAGCGCGCCGATAGGCCCGCTCGATGCGCCCCGGCTCGATCTGCCATCGGGCAAAACTCTGACGCAGCCGCGCCGCACGTCCCTGAAGCGCCCTGATGCGATCGAGATAGTCTTCAAGCCCGACCTGCCCGGCCAGCAGGGAGAGCCTTTCTTCCATGATGGGGTCGCGGGCGGCGCGTGAGAGCGTCTGCTCGATGGCATTGGCCAGAGCAAGACCGGAATCCGTCTCTTCCATCAGGGTGAAATGCGGGTTGATTGCAGCTTCCAGCGGGAAACGACGCAGCAACGACTGACAGAAAGCGTGGATCGTGCCGATCTTCATGCCGCCGGGCAGATCAAGCACCCGCACGAAAAGCGCGCGCGCTGCCTGACGTGTCTCAGGGGAGACGGGTACGCTCAGCGCGTGCAATTCACCATCCAGCGCCGCATCGGGTAGCGACACCCAGCGCCCGAGGCGGGACTGCAGTCGATTGGCCATTTCGGCGGCTGCCGCTCGCGTGAAGGTCAGACACTGGATGCGGGCAGGGTCACAGCCGGGCAGAAGTACGGGGGAACCTGTTTGCGGGTCGGGCACCAGAACAGGCAGCATGAGCCGCAACAGGCGGTCGATCAGCAGTTTGGTCTTGCCACTGCCTGCCGAGGCCGAGACAAAAACCGACGCCAGCGGATCGGAAGCCAGACGCTGGATGTCATTGGCCGATGCGATGATCTGGGCATTGCCAAGTGGAGTATTGTGCGCCGAAGTATTGTGCGCCGGGGGGGTGTGCGCCGGGTTCTGGCTCATTCTCCGCCCTCCTCACGCGCTGCACTCCATTCCGACACGCGCGCCAGATGGGCGTAATCGCTGTAGCGCGGCACATAATCGGGGTGCGGGTGTGAGCGATACGCTGTTGCCGGGTTATCGAAAGCCTCGATGCGTCGGCGCAACCTGTCGAGGGATGTCTCGACCAGGTCGGCGAGATCCTCCGGTTTGCGCGGTACCGAAAGTTCCTCACCGCGATTCCGGTCGCCGGTCAGTCGCCAGTAAAGCAGAGAGGCTGTCTCGGCGGGCGGCAGGCCGGCAAAACCACCAAGGCGCAGCATGGCGGCTTCCAGCACGAGTTGCGAGCTCCACCCGGCTTCCACATCACTCACCTTTGGCAGGCTGCCTGTCTTGTAATCGATGATGGTGGCCCGCCCGTCAGATCCGATCTCGATCCGGTCTGCGCGTGCATTGAGTTTGAAGGGTGCATAGGGCGGCGTCAGGGTCAGGGTGCCTTTCTGCTCGGTACTGATCCGGGCCGGCTTCTCTCTCCCGGCCTCGCGCTCGCAAACCCAATCGGCAATACGCATCAGGCGCGGACGCCACCAGGCTGCAAGAGCTGGCCGAAGGTCTCGCCCCTCCATCGCCTTGAGCAACGCTGCATGAAGCGCCCTGCCCCCGTTTTGCCCTGCGGCCAGCCAGGCATCGATGCCGTCATGCACCACCACACCGATATCCGAGCGATCCGCTGCCTCTTCCAGAGCAGGCAGGGCTCTCAGGCCCAGCACATGACGGGCATAGATGGCGTAAGGGTCGCGCAACCACAGATCGATTTCCGTTACCGAAAGCCGTCTTGGCCTGCGGGCCACAGGCGGGCGCGGTTCAGGCGGCGGCACCGGACGGGCTGCCCCTTGTGGCTGGTCCAGATGGACCTGCCAGAAAAGGGCCGGATGGCTGGGCAGGTTTTGCCCGCGTCCTTCAAGCAGGGCATCGAGCCGCACAAGCCAACGTGCCGGGACGGCAGGGGCCCCATCGCGTCGCGATGCACTCGACAGGACAATTTCCTCACCTGACAGGAACGCTGTGGTGAAGTCATGCGCCGCCGTGCCCACCAGTCGTTCTGGCGAAGGCAGGCCTGCGCGCGTGCGCATTGGGCGGCTGAGCCACGGGCCGGGGTCGGTGGCAGGCGGCCATATCCCCTCGTTGAGCCCCCCCAGAATGACAAGATTGGCAAACTGCAACCGGGCCTCAAGCACGCCCAGTATCGAGACACGGGGGTGAAGGGCTTCGCCATCGCGCCCCTGCAATACGCGCTGGCCAAACACCATCTGCCCCGCCATCGAGGCAAGAAGGAAGGCAGGCATGGCCGCCAGACCCTGCGGCGGCAGAACGGCACCATGAGTCATCAGGCTGGCGACATGGCGCGAAAGGGCGTGGCCCTCTGCCCCAAGCCAGAGCCGCTCTTCACCCGGCTGATCCGATGTCGTGGCCAGCACCTCTGCGGCACGAACGAGCAGGGTGAGCAGATCCGGCAGGGGAAGATCCCCACATTCCAGAAGAGGCGACATCGCTTCCGAAAGCCGTTCCAGAAAATCCGATAGTGGCTCGACCTGATCGGGGCTGTCTGCCGTCTCGGCCGCGCTCTGGTCCTGCTTCTGCAGCGCAAGGCGCAATCCGGCCATGCCGGGTGGTGGCGCAGGACCGCGCAGCACCAGTCGCTCAAGGCGACGCGCCGTGGCACGACAATTGCCCGGTGTGCTGCCCAGCGCGACAAGCGGATGCTTGAGCAGCGCCAGCAGGGCAACGGGGGCCAGATTGGCGACAGCCGCTTCGGCCACAAGGCGCAGCAGGATGGAAGCAGGCGCGAGCGCCAGCGCCTCACCTGCGCTGTCATCTGCCACAATGCCGTAACGCAGCAGTTCCGTTGCCACGCGACGCGCCAGAGCGCGGTCAGGTGTTACCAGTGAGGCCGTCCGGCCGGGAGTCTCCACCGCATGACGCAGGATCATGGCGAGACTGGCGGCCTCCTGCTGCTGGTCATCGGCATCGACACGCGTGATGCCGGCCAGTGGCAGGGGGGTCGTGCTTTCTCCCCAGGCCGAAAGGCCTTCCATCGGGCGCATGAACAGGCTGGTCAGGGCGGCACGCGCCTGAAGGGCCTGTGCGGCGGCCTTGTCCGCGTTGGTCGGGAGGTCGTCCCAGAGCACGATGGTTTCACGGGAAACACCCAGATCGCTGACAAGGCGACGAAATCCGGATTGCGGATGGCTTTCCGGCAATGTGTCCCACAGCGTTTCCGGCAGATCGAGATCCACACCGGGCAGAATGACACAGCCCTGGGGCGCATCGAGCACCGCACGCAGGATAGCACAGACGGCAAACATGCCATCGGTGAATCCGACAGCCCAGAGCGGCCCCTGAGGCGGGACATCGCGCCAGCGCGCCGCCTGCGCCTGCAGGACCGCCACCTGCCGCGCGACCGGGTTCATCAACCCGGTTTCCTTCAGCCATTGCGGCCAGGCCTCGGTGACGATGTGCAGAAACTGCAGCGTTTTATGCCAGTGATCGGCAAAGCGTGGCTCGGCAGCATCGGGCAGACGCTCGCGCAGATCGACACCAACGCGTTCGGCATCATCCATCAGCTCTGCAAGGGCAGAGGCCAGCGGCCAGGCCTGCTCAAGGGTCAGGTCAGCGCTGAACACGCCCCTGGCCTGAAGCACCAGCGCCGCCAGAACCGACAGGCGGCGCAGCTTGTCCACCGCAGGCGGGAAGGAAAACGCCTCGGCTCCCGAAAGCGCCAGATCCTCCTCGTTCACATCACCAACCGGCACGATGCGGGGTAGCAGCGCTGCCTTGCCATCCAGAGAGCGCAAAAACGCCTCGGTGAGATTACGGGCAGCGCGTCGGCTCGGCACAAGAATCAGCGCATTATCGGCCTCCTGCCGCGCCGGTCCGGCCAGCCAGCGACGCGCCACATCGTCGAGAAAGGAGCGATCGGGTGGGATCGTCGCCAGTGTCACAGCCGGTCGTCCCACCCCGTGACCTGCGCCAGCCTCTCTGTTTCTCCCAGCCCCGGCAAAAGGGTCAGATGCAGGGCATGCGAAGGAAGCTCGTCACCCGCGCGCTCGGGCCACTCCACCAGCATGATTCCTTCCTGAACCTCGTCCCAGCCCAGTTCGAACAGGGCATCAGGTCCGTCCAGCCGCCAAAGATCGAAATGCGCCACGCTGGCCTTGGGCAACTCATAGATCTGCACCAGAGAGAATGTTGGACTGGGCACTTCGAGCAAAGGATCCTCCGCCAGGGCACGCAAGAACGCTCGGGCAAAAACACTCTTGCCCATACCCATCTCGCCATGCAGCGCAATCACATCCCCCGGCCGCGACAACTCTGCCAGACGGACAGCAAGGGCTTCGGTGGCGGGCTGATTGGGCAAAGACAGGACATTCATGGAGGCCAGTCTAGAACCGCATAGGAATGATGGGTAGGGGAAAGCATATTGAGCCGAGCGACGGCTGGCTTACCCGCTCACTTAGGTCAGCGCTTTTTGTCATGGCAAAGACCGCAGTACTGTGAGTAACCACACGGTCTCGCTTTACCTGTCATTGTCAAACACTGTGGAACGCCCCGGTCGGTTCCAGAAAAATCTCGCCGTAAGGCGCAGGCCTGTCATTGACAGGGCCTCTTTCGCGGCGAACTCGGGGGGGGGAGGTCTTGCTGCGCCCTACCGCCGGTAGGCTGGCAGATCGACCTTGTGCAGAATGGCATATCCACGCAGGGCGAAGCCCAGGACGACAGCAACCGCGCCAGCCAGGATGGGCTGCACACCCATCCCTGTCAGGCCAACATAAAGTCCGGCAGCCAGCGCGGCGGCGGTGACGTATAATTCCGGGCGGATCACGATCGAGGGGAGTCCGGCCAGAACATCGCGTATGATGCCGCCCATGCAGGCTGTCACCACGCCCATGATGGCAGCTGGCAGCCAGGGAATACCGTAGGCAATGGCCTTGGCGGCGCCGTAAACGGCATAGGATGCCAGCCCCAGACCATCGAACCAGTCGATCGCCCGTTCGTGCCAGTAGCGATGCGGCGTGAACCAGACCAGCAAGGCGATACCCAGACACACGGCCAGAGGTGCTGTCGCATGCATCCAGAACACCGGAGCACCAATCAGCAGGTCACGCAACGTCCCGCCGCCGACCCCTGTCATGGCCGCAAAGAAGGCGAAGGTCACGATGTTCTGCCGTGCCTTGGCTGCCACAAGCGCGCCGGAGATCGCGAAAACCGCCGTTCCTGCCATATCAAGATCCGACAGGGTGGAGGCCGATAACGCATGGATGGAAGCAAGTGTCGCTGGGCTCACGCGGCAAGGGCCTCGATGTCATCGGCAAGCTGCGTCACACGGGCCGGATCGGCATCCCATGCAAACATGAAACGCGCCCCCCCACCGATGAAGGTGTAAAAACGCCAGCCCCGCTCGCGCAGCCCCTCCAGCACGGCCTCTGGCGCCTTGAGAAACACCGCATTGGCCTGCACGGGAAACATGAGCGACAAGCCCGGAAGCGCCTCGATAAGCGAGGCCAGGGCACGGGCGCAGCTATTGCCATGCGCGCCGTTTCGCAGCCAGGCCCCGCTTTCGAGCAGACCGATCCAGGGCGCGGAAATGAAGCGCATTTTCGAGGCCAGCTGCCCGGCCTGCTTGCAACGATAGTCAAAGCCTTCGGCAAGGGCTGAGTCGAAAAAGAGAATGGCCTCGCCTACCCCCATGCCGTTCTTCGTGCCACCGAAACACAACACATCCACCCCCGCCTGCCACGTCATTTCGGCGGGGGTACAGCCCAGCGCCGCACAGGCATTGGCAAAGCGTGCGCCATCCATATGCAGACGCAGCCCGAGTTCGTGGCAGGTTTCTGAAATGGCGCGTATCTCGCCCAGGGAATAGACCTCGCCCGTCTCGGTCGGCTGAGTGATCGTCACCACCTTGGGCTTGGGGTAATGGATATCGCTGCGACAGGTTGCGAGCGCCCGGATATCCTCGGGGAAAAGCTTGGCATGATCCGTCCGCGCCACCAGCAGTTTGGAGCCATTGGAGAAGAATTCGGGGGCTCCACACTCATCGGTTTCGACATGGGCGAAAGACGAGCAGATTACACTGTTATAGGACTGACAGAGCGCCGCCAGCGCCAGCGAATTGGCCGCCGTGCCGTTGAAGGCAAAGAACACCTCGCAGCGTGTCTCGAACAGTGCACGAAAGCTGTCAGCAGCGCGGCTGGTCCATTCATCATCGCCATAGGCCGGAACGGAGCCTTTATTAGCCTGATGCATGATGTCCCATACTTCGGGGCAGATACCGGCATAATTGTCACTGGCAAATTGCTGGGCCACAGGCTGGAAATCCTTGCGCGTCTGAAAAAGCAGTATGGGCTTGCGGCAAGGAGGGTGTGGCGTGTCCCGAGATTGCCGGAGCGGCCACATCTCTCCGGTTGCCCGGAGATACCACCTTGCCCGGGAGCAGGTTGGCGCCGGTAAAACGATACCGGCTCTTGATGCTGGGTCTCTCGTATCAAAGCCCCAGCGGCACGGCAAGGGTGGGCTTCTCCGGCCGTCTATCAGCCGACAACCGCCCGCAAACAGAGTGACACGACCCAACAGGCACAGAAGCCATGTGAGGGGGGTGCATCGCAGGAAAGAATGTGGTTTCTTTCAGCCTCGTTGCGAAGCATGACCGAGCCGACAGGCCGGACAGATATGGATGAAAGCTGACATGGGCCAGACCCCTCTCGACATCGATGTAGCCATTATCGGTGCAGGGCCGACCGCGCTTTTTGCCGCGTTCGAGTGCAGCATGCTCAAACTTTCATGCGTGCTGATTGATGCATTGAGCGAGATTGGTGGCCAATGCGCGGCGCTGTATCCTGAAAAGCCGATCTATGACATTCCGGCGCATCCTTCCATTGAAGGCGGTGCCCTGATTGCCGCGCTCGATGCCCAGATCGCCCCCTTCGATGTGCCCCGCCTTCTGGGCCAGCGCGTGGAAAAGCTGTCGGGCCAGCGCGGCGCCTTCACGCTCGAGACGGACAAGAACAATGTGGTGACGGCGCGCGCCGTGATCATCGCGGCAGGAGCGGGCGCATTCGGCCCGAATCGCCCGCCGCTCGATGGGCTGGATGCCTATGAGGCGAGTGGCGCTGTCCAGTACTACGTGCGCAAGCGTGCCGATTTTGCAGGCAAGCGCATTGTGGTGGCGGGCGGTGGCGATTCCGCCCTCGACTGGGCGCTGTCGCTTTCCGACATCGCGGAAAAGATCTACCTGCTTCATCGCCGCGACCGCTTTCGTGGTGCACCCGAAACCCTCTCCCAGATCGAATCCCGTGTGGCCGAAGGGCGTATCGAAAAAGTCGTGCCCTATCAGCTTCACGCATTGCAGGGCGAGAATGGCGCCCTTACCGCGGTCGATGTGATCGATCTTGAGGGCCAGACCCGTCGCATCGAAGCCGATACGCTGCTGCCTTTCTATGGTCTCTCGACCGATCTCGGCCCGATTGCCACCTGGAACATCGATACCGTGCGCAGCACGATTCCCGTCACGCCCTCCAGCATGGAAACCAGCCTGCCCGGCGTTTTTGCCATTGGTGACATCGCCACCTATCCCGGCAAGCTGAAGCTGATCCTGCAGGGATTCAGCGAGGGAGCCATGGCAGCCCATGCCATTCATCCCATCGTCCACCCCGATCAGGCCCTTCACTTTGAATATTCCACAAGCAAGGGTGTGCCGTCAGGGTCTTGAGCCGTGACAGGGCCCCGGTTTAGTATGATCCCGAAATGATCGAAAGACGCGAACCCTGATGACAACCCAGCCAGACGAGGCGCAAACCGACGTCGTCAGACGTGCCGGTGGATGGCTTCGTATCGACCTCGACGCCATCAAGCAGAACTACCAGCTGCTGAAATCCCGTGTGGGACCCGATGTCACCGTCGGGGCCGCGGTAAAGGCGGATGCCTACGGGCTGGGTGTGACGCGTGTCGCCCCTGCCCTCTATCGCGCCGGATGCCGTCGGTTCTTTGTGGCCACCGTTCAGGAGGGGCTGGAGCTACGCCCCATCCTGGCGGCCGATGCTGTCATCTGTATCCTCAATGGCCCGGCACCGGGCAGCGAGGCGCTTTTGCAGGACAAAGGGCTCACCCCGGTTCTGAACAGCCTCGACCATGTGCGTCGCTGGGCAGCGCTCTGTCGTGATACTGGCATGCGCTCCCCCTGCCTGCTTCAGCTCGACAGCGGCATGTCGCGCTTTGGTCTGTCCGAGGCCGATATCGATACGCTTATTGCCGAAAACACCCTGACCGATCTGGCCATTGATTATATCATGAGCCATCTGGCCTGCGCGGATGAATACCAGTCGCCGCGCAATGAAGGGCAGCGCCTGCAATTCGACGCTCTGCGCCGCAAGCTTCCGGCCCTGCCTGCCAGTCTTGCAGCGTCGAGCGGTATTTTTCTGGGGGAAGCCTTCCATCATGATCTGGTCCGGCCGGGTTATGCACTCTATGGCGGCAACCCGACCCCGGATCGCGCCAATCCCATGCATCCGGTTGTCACCCTGCTGGCCGGCATGGTGCAGGATCGCTGGATCGCCCCGGATGTGGCGGTAGGCTACAGCGCGCGTTTCATCGCGACACAGCCCACGCGCATCGCAACCCTTTCCGTCGGCTATGCCGATGGTTTCCACAGACGCGGCGGTGGCCTTGCCAGCGCCGTTCTGCCTGACAGCCCTGATATCCTGTTGCCCATCGTGGGGCGGATTTCGATGGACTGCATGGCGCTGGATCTGACCGCGCTGGGAGACAGACCCCTGCCCCCCGGCACCGGTTTCGAGCTGATCGGCCCCCATCGTCCGCTGGACGAACTGGCCGCGGCACTGGATACGATCGGATATGAGTTGCTGACCGGACTCGGGAAGCGCTTCCATCGTGAATATATCGAGAGTTCACAATGAAGATCATCGTCATGGGCGCCGGTGTCATCGGCGTCACCACAGCCTGGTATCTTGCCGAGCAGGGTCATGAGGTCGAGGTCATCGACCGCCAGCCGGGCGTCGGGCTCGAAACCTCCTTTGCCAATGCCGGTCAGGTCTCCCCCGGCTATTCCACGCCCTGGGCCATGCCGGGCCTGCCCCTCAAGGCAATGCGCTGGATGCTCGAAAAGCACGCGCCGCTGGTCGTACGTGCTGCCGCCGTCAACATGCCGATGCTGCGCTTCATGACGCAGCTTCTGACCAACTGTACGCATCATGCCTATGACATCAACAAGAGCCGTATGCTGCGCATTGCGGAATACAGCCGTGACTGTCAGGCCGAACTGCGCCGCAGCACCGGCATTACCTATGACGATGGACAGAAGGGCCTGATCCAGCTCTTCCGCACCGACAAGCAGATCGAGCATGCCCATGAGGACATGCGCCTGCTTGAGGAAAGCGGCGTAGCCCACGAATTGCTGGGCATGGACGACGTGCTGAAATACGAGCCCGGCCTTGCCGGTGCGCGCCAGATTCTCAAGGGTGGCCTGCGTCTGCCCGGTGACGAATCCGGAGATGCCTATCTCTTCACACAGCGCCTTGCCGCCATGGCGGCGGAGAAGGGCGTGAGCTTCCGCTTCCGCACCGAAATCGAAGCCATCGAAGCGGCGAGCGACGCCATCTACGGTATCCGCACCAGTGCGGGGCGCCTGACGGCCGATGCCTATGTGCTGGCACTGGGCAGCTACTCGCCCCGCCTGCTCAAGCCCATCGAACTCGATCTGCCGGTCTATCCGGTCAAGGGCTACTCGCTGACAGCCCCGATCACCGATGAAAGCCGTGTTCCGACCTCGACGGTCAATGACGAGACCTACAAGGTTGCCATGACACGCCTTGGCGATCGTATTCGCATTGGTGGTACGGCAGAACTGACGGGGTGGCGCCTCAAGCTGAGCCAGGACCGTCGCGAAACGCTCGAACTGTCGTTCAACGACATGTTCGGCGGTGCCGATCTGAGCCGTGCCCGCTACTGGACCGGGCTGCGCCCCTGCACGCCGGATGGCACACCCGTCATCGGTCCGTCCGGGCGCTACAGCAATCTGTGGCTGAACACGGGCCACGGCACGCTGGGCTGGACCATGGCCTGCGGCTCGGGTCGCATCCTCGCAGACCGCATCAGCGGCAAGCGCACCGACATCCCCTCACTGGATCTGTCGCTGGACCGCTACACGTCCTGAGATGCTTCAGGGCTCCGCCCTGAACCCGGAAGGGGGCTTGCCCCCTTCACCCCGCCCAGAGTTGGCACTGTTTCTCTGTCACCTGCGTAGGGGAATATTTGAATTGATAACGCGATCACCGGGATTACCAAAACTCGCTGTTACCATAGCATCTCCAATGGCCTCCTTAAGAACGATACCGTAAGGCGACGGGCCTATGATCACTCTCTCTATGATCTTATCCGCGTTCAATGGTTGTCCCTGCCTGTCCTTGAGGTGTTCAAACTTAATCTGTGCGATCTTTTGCGGTACGCCCCCAACAGAAACCGGCGTGACCGGCAGGGGAATCTCACGATTCGGCGACAGGTATTTTCCCGTATAAACTCTCCATTCTTTCTCTTCATGAAAGCCCGGGTGTTTCAAAATAACCGAAAAATGCGTGAATAAACTGTATAATATTTCAACTATATCTATATTCCGAACGATATCGATATGTTCGTTCATGAGATCTATAATATTAGAAAAGTACCTTATGAAGCCATTTGGATCTTTATAGAGAACCGGGCTTATAAATAGTCCATCGTTGCGTTTTTCGTCTCTGATAACGATAGGATCGATAACGAGGCACGCGTTCGTATCGCCTCCATAGGCACGCCACATCGACAATCTACCAAATTTGTTCTCAGAATCATTCTGCCCGTGTTCAGTCAGAGATGTGATATAGGTTCCAGCGTAACGGTCCCGGCTAATGCCCGTCAGCAGAGACCATAGATGAGCCACACCACCCGGTTTGATCTTCTCTATAAATTGGCGGAGCCGCTCACCTTCGTCTCCCGCCCACAGCGCGTCAATGCATTGATGGCCGTGTTCGATTTCAAGAAAATCGTTCATGACTGTCGCATTGCGCAGCCAGATTTCGCCTTTTTCAATGATTTTTATCGCGGTATCCGCACTCGTATAATAGGCGAACCGCTTGTCACCACTTCTGAATGACGCGCGTTGACCGTCTTCGTCGGGAAAGAATATCTCCTCCAATATCTGATCTACATCGACCGTCATCAGCCCCCCCCTCGATACCGTTCATCATAGCACCCGCCAGACGTCAGGCACAAAAAAAGGGGCCGTTTCCGACCCCTTTTCCGTAACCAGTCTCAGGACCGATTAGTTGCCGGAAGCGTCCTTCTCGGCGGCAGCTGCTGCACCCTTCTTGTGGTGCTTGTGCTTGTGCTTGCCCTTATGCTTATGCTTGGCAGCCTTGTCTTCCGTACCAGCCGTCGGGGCAGCTTCAGAAGCCGGAGCAGGAGCCGTGGCTTCCGGTGTGGTAGGGGCCGCAGCAGCTGGGGCCGCCGGGGCGGCTTCCTGCGTGGTCTGGGCGAAAGCAGGAGCGCTCAGCGTCATGGCAAGAGCGGCAACGCCGGTGAGAAGGCGACGATTGAAAACGAGCATGTAACAAGCTCCAGAATACGAATTTACATAATCACAGGCGTCAGCCAGACTGTAGAACAGACCACCTGAACTTATGACGTAACAGACGCTATCAGTATTTTACTGTCTCGTCTTGGAGAAAATTAGATAAAATGCGTGTAATCGCACGGTAAAGGCTTGTTTAAGCCTTAATGCCGACATGATCATAAAAAAAGGCCACCGCTACCGGTGACCTTTCCTCAAGAACTCGTTCGTTTTTGAACGGGCCTTGTCATCCTGTCAGAATGCCTCCTGACCGATTGATACCAACCGGTCAGGAAACACATCCTTATCAGACGTCAGACTTGACCTTGGACATGCGCTTGCGCTCATTCGGGTCCAGGTAACGCTTGCGGATACGCACGGCAGACGGCGTCACTTCGACCAGCTCATCGTCTTCGATATAGGCAATCGCCTGCTCAAGGCTCATCTTGCGCGGCGGCGTCAGAAGCAGTGCATCGTCCTTACCGGCGGCGCGGATGTTGGTCAGCTTCTTTTCACGGACAGCGTTCACATCGAGATCGTTCTCGCGCGAATGCTCACCCAGGATCATGCCGGTGTAAATCTTTTCGCCAGCTTCGACGAACAGCGTGCCACGATCCTGCAGCGAGAACAGGGCGTACTGCGTGGTCGCACCATCTTCTGCCGAGATCAGCGAGCCGTTGCGACGGCCATCGATCGTGCCTGCATAAGGCTTATAGCCTGCGAACAGACGGTTCATAATGCCCGTGCCGCGCGTGTCGGTCAGGAACTCGCCGTGATAGCCGATCAGGCCGCGCGACGGGATGAGGAAGGTCAGACGGACCTTGTCACCACCCGACGGACGCATGTCCTGCATCACACCCTTACGCATCGACATCTTTTCGACGACCACGCCCGAATAGGGCTCGTCAACGTCGACCAGAACCTCTTCGTACGGCTCTTCACGCTCGCCAGTCTCTTCATTGTTCCGGAAGAGGACGCGCGGACGACCGATGGTCAGCTCGAAGCCTTCGCGACGCATGGTCTCGATGAGCACGCCAAGCTGGAGTTCGCCACGACCGGCAACCTCGAAGGCTTCGCTTTCGGCGCTCTCGGTCACCTTGATGGCCACGTTGCCTTCGGTTTCCTTGAACAGACGATCACGGATCTGGCGCGACGTCACCTTCTTGCCTTCACGACCGCCCAGAGGGCCGTCATTGATGCGGAAGGTCATGGTCAGGGTCGGCGGATCGACCGGGGTCGAGGGCAGCGGGGCGTCGAGAGCCGGGTCTGCAATGGTATCGGGAATGGTGGCGTCGGACAGACCGGCCACAGCCACGATATCACCGGCTTCGGCTTCATCCACCGGCACGCGATCCAGACCGCGGAACGACAGCAGCTTGGTCAGACGACCCGTTTCCACGATCGTGCCATCGGGGCGCAGCACGCGCACCGGCATGTTCACGCGGGCGCGGCCCTGCTCGATACGACCCGTCAGGATGCGGCCCAGGAAGTTGTCGCTTTCGAGAATGGTCGAAACCATGCCGAAAGGGGCTTCCTTGTCGAGGCCCGGCGTCGGCACGTGGCGCAGCACCAGGTCGAACAGCGGGGACAGATCCTTGCGGGGGCCGTTCATTTCCAGATCGGCCCAGCCCTGACGACCCGAGGCGTACAGCATCGGGAAGTCAAGCTGATGCTCGTCGGCGCCAAGAGCTGCGAACAGGTCGAAGATTTCTTCATGAACTTCGTCGGGGCGGGCATCGCCACGGTCGATCTTGTTCACGACCACGATCGGACGCAGGCCACGGGCCAGCGCCTTGCCCAGCACGAACTTGGTCTGCGGCAGAGCGCCTTCAGCCGAGTCGACCAGGATGATCGCGCCGTCCACCATGCTCAGGATACGCTCGACCTCACCACCGAAATCGGCGTGGCCCGGCGTGTCGATGATGTTGATGCGCGTCTCGTTCCAGACGACCGAGGTGCACTTGGCAAGAATGGTGATGCCGCGCTCACGCTCGAGGTCATTGCTGTCCATCGCGCGCTCAGCAACGTGCTGGTTTTCGCGGAACGAGCCGGATTGCTTGAGAAGCTGGTCAACAAGGGTGGTCTTGCCATGATCGACGTGCGCGATAATGGCGATGTTACGGATTTCCATGAAGCGGTCCTGATCGGGCTTGCAGGGTCATGCCCTGCCGGATCGCTCCCTGGGAACGACACAAAGCCGGGACTGACGGATTGGCCGTGTTCTGCACAATTTCCCGTCAGAGTGCAATGAAAGGATCGGAAAGACCGGGTTTTTTAGCATTCCCGGGCCTTCTTCCAACGTAATACAGGCCCCTGCCCCGCCTCTCTGAAAGAGTTGAGCCCTTTCTTCCCTGTGTAGTAAGGCAAGATATAGAGGCGCAGGTTTCCAAAGGGCGACCGCCCTTTGGCAGGGTTCGGGGCGGCGCCCCGAAACAGCCTTCAGGCCTTGAGCGCGAAATCCGCGGCAGGGCGTGCGCCCATGCGGGTAATGATCGCACCAGCAGCTTCGTTGCCCAGACGGCCACATGCTTCGAGGCTGCGGCCCTTGGCCAGTCCAGCCAGGAATCCGGCAGCGAAGGCATCGCCAGCACCCGTCGTATCGACCACCTTTACGGGTTCCGTCGGAACGACCAGCTTCTCGCTATTGGAGAGAATGACCGCGCCCTTTTCGCTGCGGGTCAGCACGACAAGGGCAGCGTCACGCCCGGCCTGCGTGGCGGCGGCATCGAAATCCTCGGTCTCGTAAAGGGCACAGATCTCGGACTCATTGGCGAAGAGAATATCGATATGCCCGGCGACCAGCGCACGAAAGGCAGCATGATGGCGTGCCACGCAGAACGTATCCGACAGGGTCAGGGCCACGCGGCGACCGGCCTTGTGCGCCGTCTCGGCCGCAAGGATGAAAGCGGCCTGCGCGCGGTCCTTGTCGAACAGATAGCCCTCCATATAGGTCACGGCGGCGGCGGAGACGGCGGCCTGATCCACATCCTCGGGTCCGAACTCGGTGCAGATGCCCAGATAGGTGTGCATGGTACGCTGCCCGTCAGGCGTGACGAGAATGATGCAACGCGCGGTGGGGCGATCGGCATTCCGGACGGGGGCTGAGGGGTAGAACAGCTTCTGCGCGGCGATGTCTCGGGCATAGCCAAGCCCTGCCTCATCATCTGCCACCTTGCCCAGATACCCGACGCGAGCGCCCAGACGGGCGGCAACGACTGCCGTGTTGGCGGCGGAACCGCCCCCCATGATCTGCTCCGGGGTGATCTTTGCCTCGATAGAAGCGGCCTGATCGGCATCGATCAATGTCATGCTGCCCAGTGGCGAACCGAGCGCCGTCAGTGTCTCATGTGAAACCGGCGCGAGGATATCGACAATCGCGTTGCCGATGCAGAGCAGATCGAGAGTGGGTGCAGTCATGAGGGCTCCGATGCGATGAAATTTAGTGGAGAAAACAAGGTTCACGCCTTGAAATCAACATGATCAGACGTGATCGTAATGTTGCGTGAACGACAGGTTCGGCATTCTTTCCGACAGGCCATGACACAAGAGCGGGTCAGGGTCAAAAACCGCGAAAACCTGCTGTTTATCTGCTTGTCGCTTGCGCAAAATAACGTGTAAGCCGGGTCAGGGCGCAGAGTATCCCTCGGGTGATTTTGCGTCTGCCACCAGCCGCCAGCGGCACCCGAACCGCCACCTTTCAGAACGCGCAGCGGGGTTCTCTTGTTCAAACGACGCAAACCAGAAGATACAGCAAAGCCCTCATCTTCAGGTGCATCGGCCAGTATCGGCCAAAAACCGGCTGCCCCCACGACGGGCAGCGCTTCGCTTTTCCCCGAGCGTCCGGCCCCAGCGGCTGACGCCTCACCAGCCTCACAAGTCAAGGATTCTGCCGCGATGGGTCGTTCGCCGTTCCCCACCCCTCCCTCACCTGCAACGCCTGCCACCCCGGCAGCCCCAGCCCGTCCTGCAGCCGCAGCAGCTTCGGCACCTGGCGGGCGCCGTGAAGTGACCGACCGCCGTACGCTGGTCGTTGGACGCGGTATTTCAGTGCAGGGTTCGATTCAGGATGCCGAACGCCTTGTTGTCGAGGGAACGGTTGAGGCCACCCTGCTTCAGGCAACCGAGCTTTCCGTTGCACAGGGCGGTGTCTTCCGCGGTGAAATTGAAGTCGAGGATGCCGACCTTGCGGGCACGATCGACGGCACGCTGACCGTCCGTGGCAATCTGACCGTGCGTGCTACGGGCCGTCTGATTGGCAAGACGCGCACCCGCCGTCTGCAGGTCGAGGATGGTGGCCAGATTACAGGTCATCTGGAAATGATCACAGGTGACATGCCTGCCCGCCCGACCCCCGTCGAGGCCCCTGCCCCCGCAGCTGAGAAGACTGAAGAGACCACGCCTTCAGCCTGATCCCTCTTGGCCATATGCAACAGAAAAGCCCGGTCCTGTCAGACCGGGCTTTTCTTTATTCATCCTTGTTCAGGCCCGTTTCAGCCAACGCTTTCGCGACGGTCACGCAGCTTTACATAAGCAATCGCGCAATGCTCGGCGCAGTAGGGCTTGCCGGGAACGGGCTTGGCTCCGCAGAAATGGAAGCCCGGGGTTCCAGGATCGCCGTTGGGCCAGCAGCAGGCCGGACCACGACGCGGTGACGTATCGGCCGTCAGCGGGCGCAGGAGCGGGCGGAGCATCAGATCTGGCGCCATGGTCTTGGCCTCTGCGGATTTGCGGGGCGGAGCGGATTTCGCGGCAGTGGCAGGCTCATCTTCGCTTGTCGCAGCGGGACTGGCCGAAGCCGATCCGGCAGCAGACGATGTCGGCGTGGCGGCGATCGGGCGGCCAGCCATGACCGGGGCCGGCGCATCCTCTACCAATGCAGCAGGTGCTGCCTTGACGCCGACAACTTCACTGGCCTTTTTCTGCACCGCCTCGACGGGCTTTTCAGCAGCTTTGGCAGGCAGCTTTTCGCTGGCCGGGATTGTGGCCGGTTCCGCAGCTTTTGGCGCGACAGATTCAACGAACGGCGCCGATGTGGTATCCACGCCCGTCTCAGGAGCAGCATCCTTGCGGGACTTGGCCCCTGCACGGATGGGCGAAGGGCGCGGCGGCAAACCAAGACGATGAGCCTTGCCCACGACAGCATTTTTCGTGATCGAGAGCTGTCGCCCGATCTCGGCTGTCGATAGTCCTTCCTGCCAAAGCGTCTGAAGACGGGAGATTATTTCGTCAGTCCATTCCATCGCCCGTGCTCCTCATTCAGTCCTGTGACGTAAAACTAGGGTGTCGCTACGACTTGCTCAATCCATAAACAGGATTTTTCTGTGATGAGACTGGCGCATAAACACACAGCTCTTGCCCAAGTCAATCAGAACCCGGATGAATTACCAAAGAATGACGTGATAATCCCTGACTACCCCGCCGATCCCGCCATGACGCCAGCTCTGGGTCAGGCTTGGTCGTTGCGTATCAGCCTGACCGAGCGGCCTTCGACAGCAAGCTTGATATCACCGCGCAGCAGCGCAAGGGCGTCCTCCCCGAAAACGGCCCGACGCCATCCCTTGAGAACCGGGCTATCGGTTTCACCCAGTGCCAGACTGTCCAGATCCTCACCCGTGGCGACAAGCTTGGGGGCTACGCGGTTGGCCTCGCAGCTGGCGGCAAGCACGACTTTCAGCAGCGCAACCAGTGCAGCAGAGGGCTTGGCACCCTCGAATTTGCGCGGCGGCCGCGGAAGGTCCGTCTCGGGCAGATCGAGACCTGTCTGGATCGCCGCCAGAAGACCTGGCGCCGCCTTGCCCTCTGCAAAACCACGCGAAACACCCCGCACGCGGGAGAGAGCGTCAGTATCCTGCGGGCGAACAGCGGCAATTTCGAGCAGGCTCTCATCGCGGATAAGGCGCTGACGCGGGATGTTCAGCGCCTGTGCCTCGAGTTCACGCCATGCCGCAACCTCACGCAAGACGCCAAGCATGCGACGGTTGTTGGTACGGGCCTTCAGCCGCTCCCACTGGCGGCGCGGATCAGGGCGGAAGGTAGCCGGATCATTCAGGATGGCAAGCTCGGCATCTGCCCAGTGCAGACGGTTCTGCTTTTCCAGCTCATCGTGCAAGGCAAGATAGACATTGCGCAGATGCGTGACATCGGCTGCGGCATAAGCGATTTGTGCCTTGGACAGGGGACGCGCTGCCCAGTCGCTGAAGCGATGGGTCTTGTCGATGCTGGCCCCGGTAATGGCATTGACCAGCGTGTCATAACCCACCTGATCACCATACCCTCCCACCATCGCCGCCACCTGAGTGTCGAAAATGGAGCGCGGCAAGGCGTCGAACAGATGCAGAAAAATTTCCAGATCCTGACGGGCAGCGTGAAACACCTTGACGCAGCTTTCCGTTGCCAGCAGATCGGCCAACGGCGCAAGGTCGATCCCCGGTGCCAGCGTGTCAATCACGGCAACATCCGACACACCGCCAAGCTGCACCACGCAAAGTTCCGGCCAGTATGTATGCTCGCGCACGAACTCCGTATCGATCGTAACGAACGGCTCCTGCTTGAGTCGGGCGCAGAGTTGCGCCAAATCGTCTGTAGAAGACACGATGACTGGGGCTGGGAAACCGGCTTGAGACACTTGCATTCCCCATCCATACATCAGGGCAGACCCACATGACCACATCAGAGAACGATCTCGCGGCACTCAGCCAGCTTGGCCGACAGACCGTGCAACCGGACAGCCCGGAAACCGCGACGCTCGAACGTGTGCCGAGCCCGCATAAGGGCCGCGATTATGTGGTGCGTTTCACCGCACCTGAGTTCACATCACTCTGCCCGGTGACAGGTCAGCCCGATTTCGCGCATATCGTGATCGACTATATTCCGGATGAGTGGATCGTCGAGAGCAAGTCGCTCAAGCTCTATCTCACCAGCTTCCGCAATCATGGCGCATTTCATGAGGATTGCTCTGTCAGCATTGCCACGAAACTGGTCGAGGTGCTGAACCCGAAATGGCTGCGTATTGGTGCCTACTGGTATCCACGCGGGGGTATTCCCATCGACGTGTTCTGGCAGACTGGCCTGCCGCCCGAGGGCGTGTGGGTGCCTGCACAGGATGTTCCCGGCTATCGCGGTCGCGGCTGAGGTTACGAGGCTAATCTGGATGGGCTGAACAGCGGCAGTGGCTCTATCCGGCACGGAGGCGCCCAAGATCCCGCCCTGTCTTTCCGCTTCTATTGCGGGGACATCGTGGCTGCGCCCGGGGCGCTGTCCTGTCGCTGGTATCCAAGACGATGGTGCGACAACACCGTCTCACGCCAAGACCTGACGTCAGAGCTGATGACGCCCCGCGAGCCAGCGCCAGATTATGACTGCATTCCAGGCAAACTCAGTAAAGGACCGAACAAAAAAGGCCGGCGCCCACAGGGGCAGCCGGCCTTTCCAGTGAAAAATTATGCCCAATCAGTAGATCGGGTGTGCAGCCTCGGCCGCCTCGATCGCAGCACGCGTGGCCTGAATCTTGCGGGAGATACGCTCGATATCGGCAAGATCATCAGCCGCGACATTGGTCAGCTGGAGCTCAAGAGTCTCAAGACGCGATTCTGCGTCGGTCAGGACGATGTCCTTGATCGGCAGGGCCTCGTCAGCCAGAATCGTGCAGCGATCAGCCGTGATGTCGGCGAAACCACCGGAGACGAAAAAGCGCTCGGTCACGACGCCACCCTCGTAAAGGGAGACGACGCCACCGCGCAGCAGGAGCATGATCGGCGCATGATCCGGCATGGCCGCGATATCGCCTTCCTCGCCCGGGATGACTGCCATTTCGACTTCCTTGCGGAAGAGCAGCTTTTCCGGGCTGATGATTTCGACCTGAACCGGCATGGGCTTACGCCGACTCCTTCATCTTCTCGGCCTTGGCGATCGCTTCTTCGATCGGTCCGACCATGTAGAAAGCGCCTTCCGGCAGGTGGTCATACTCACCGGCCACAATGGCCTTGAAGCTGCGCACGGTGTCATCGAGTGCGACCAGCTTGCCCGGCGAACCCGTGAAGACCTCGGCCACGTGGAAAGGCTGCGACAGGAAGCGCTGGATGCGGCGTGCGCGCGCCACGACCTGCTTGTCCTCTTCCGACAGCTCATCCATGCCCAGGATCGCGATGATGTCCTGCAGGCCCTTATAGGTCTGAAGGATACGCTGCACGTCACGGGCCACCTGATAGTGCTCTTCACCGACGATCTTGGGGTCGAGCGAGCGCGAGGTGGAGTCAAGCGGATCAACTGCCGGATAGATGCCCATTTCCGCGATCGAGCGGTTCAGCACGGTCGTGGCATCAAGATGGGCGAAGGTCGCAGCAGGAGCCGGATCGGTCAGATCGTCGGCAGGCACGTAAACGGCCTGAACCGAGGTGATCGAGCCCTTCTTGGTGGAGGTGATGCGCTCCTGCAGGGCGCCCATCTCGGTGGCCAGCGTCGGCTGATAGCCCACGGCCGAAGGAATACGGCCCAGCAGAGCCGAGACTTCCGAACCGGCCTGGGTGAAGCGGAAGATATTGTCCACGAAGAACAGCACGTCCTGGCCTTCCTCGTCGCGGAAATATTCTGCGAGAGAGAGGGCGGACAGGGCCACGCGGGCGCGGGCGCCCGGCGGCTCGTTCATCTGGCCATAAACCAGCGCCACCTTGGAGCCAGCCGTCGAGCCGTCTTCACCGATCTTGATCACGCCGGCATCCTGCATTTCGAAATACAGGTCGTTGCCTTCACGCGTACGCTCACCGACACCGGCAAAGACGGACACGCCGCCATGAGCCTTCGCGATGTTGTTGATCAGTTCCTGGATGATGACGGTCTTGCCAACGCCAGCGCCGCCGAACAGACCGATCTTGCCGCCCTTGAGGTACGGGCAGAGCAGATCGACAACCTTGATGCCGGTGACCAGAATCTCGGAAGCCGCGGCCTGGTCCTCGAAGGAGGGAGCCTTGCGGTGGATCGGATAGTGCTTGTCGGACACGACAGGGCCGCGCTCATCGACGGGCTCGCCGATGACGTTGAGGATACGGCCGAGCGTCGCCGGGCCAACCGGCACCGTGATCTGGGCACCGGTATCCTTCACTTCGCTGCCACGGACCAGACCGTCGGTGCTGTCCATGGCGATGCAGCGCACTTCGCGCTCACCAATTTCCTGTGCCACTTCGAGCACAAGGGTCTGGTCGCCAATCTGGACGTGCAGCGCATTGAGGATATGCGGCAGCGTGCCTTCGAACTGGACATCGACCACGGGACCGCGGACCTGCGTCACGCGACCCACGACGTTGCTGCTGGCAGACGACAGAGTTTCGGACATCGTATTTCGGCTCCTGCGTAAAAGTCTCAGACGGCTTCAGCGCCGGAGATGATCTCGATAAGTTCTTTGGTGATGTTGCTCTGTCGGGTGCGGTTATAGCGCTGCGACAGAGAGTCGATCGCCTTGCCTGCATTCCGTGTCGCGTTATCCATGGCGGTCATGCGTGCGCCCTGCTCGCCAGCTGCGCTTTCGAGAAGCGCTGCATAGAACTGCACCTGGATGTTACGCGGCAGAAGCTGAGCGAGCAGCTCGGCTTCATTGGGCTCAAATTCGTATTGAGCGCTATATTCTGTCTGGTTGTCGTTCTCCGGCACCGACAGGGGCACCAGGGCCTCTTCTGTCGGTGTTTGCGTCATGGCGTTCACGAAGCGATTGAACACAACCGTCACGCGGTCGACCTGACCGGAAGTCAGCAATTCCGTCACACACTCGCCAAGCTCGGCAGCAGCCTGAAACTGCACCTCGCGGCCGCCTGTGCCCGTGATACGATCAACAAGCCTGGTGGGGAAGATGCGCGCCATGGCATCGCCGCCCTTGCGGCCGACGGGCAGGATGCGCACCGTCTCGCCCTGTGCTTCGAGACGCGCCACGATCTGACGCGTTGCACGCACCAGATTGGCGTTAAAGCCACCGGCGAGACCGAAATCGCTGGTCAGAAGAACAACGAGATGGGTCGATCCCTTGCCGCCTTCGAGCAGGATCGGCAACTCGCCCTGACCAGCTGTTGCGACAGCCAGCTCGGCCAGCATGCGACGCATGGCAGCAGCATAGGGACGCGAGGCCTCGGCATGCTTCTGAAAACGGCGCAGCTTGGAAGCTGCGACCATCTTCATGGCGCTCGTGATCTTGCGCTGTGATTTCACGCCCGCGATCCGGGCGCGTAGTTCCTTCAGCGAGGGCATGATCCGTCCTTAGGCTGCAAAGCGCTTGTTGAACGCCGTAAGCAGCTCGGTCAGCTTGGCTTCGACTTCCGGCTTGATCTGACGATCAGTGCGGATGGCGTCGAGAATGTCCTTGCCCGGGCCGCGCATCTCGGCAAGCAGGGCGGCTTCGTAGCGAACAACCTGATCGACCTTCACCACGTCGACAAAACCACGCGTACCGGCAAACAGCACCACAACCTGCTCTTCAACCGGCAGCGGCGAGGTCTGGGGCTGCTTCAGCAGTTCCGTCAGACGGGCGCCGCGTTCCAGCTGCTTGCGGGTTGCGGGATCAAGATCGGAAGCAAACTGCGCGAACGCAGCCATCTCACGATACTGGGCCAGGTCCAGCTTGATCTTGCCGGCAACCTGCTTCATCGCCTTGATCTGGGCTGCGGAGCCGACGCGCGACACCGAACCACCGACGTTCACGGCAGGGCGGATGCCCTTGTAGAACAGATCTGTCTCAAGAAAGATCTGACCGTCCGTGATCGAGATCACGTTGGTCGGGATGTAGGCGGCAACGTCACCAGCCTGCGTTTCGATGACCGGCAGAGCCGTCAGCGAACCACCACCGAACTCGTCGGACATCTTGGCAGCGCGTTCGAGCAGACGCGAATGCAGATAGAACACGTCACCCGGGAAAGCCTCACGGCCCGGCGGACGACGCAGCAGCAGCGACATCTGGCGATAGGCCACGGCCTGCTTGGACAGATCGTCATAGCAGATCAGGGCGTGCATGCCGTTGTCACGGAAGAACTCACCCATCGAGCAGGCAGAGTACGGTGCGAGGTACTGCATCGGTGCCGGGTCGGATGCCGTAGCGGCGACAACGATGGAGTATTCCATCGAGCCTTCTTCCGTCAGCGTGCGAACGAGGTTGGCAACGGTCGAACGCTTCTGGCCGATCGCAACATAGATGCAGTAAAGCTTCTGCTTCTCGTCACCCGTGGCGTTGACAGGCTTCTGGGCCACGATGGTGTCGATCAGAATGGCGGTCTTGCCGGTCTGACGGTCACCAATCACGAGTTCACGCTGACCGCGGCCAATCGGCACGAGGGCATCGATCGCCTTGATACCGGTCTGCATCGGCTCGCACACGGACTGGCGCGGCATGATGCCCGGAGCCTTCACTTCGGCGCGCTTCATGACGACGTCGGTCAACGGGCCCTTGCCGTCGATCGGGTTGCCGAGCGCGTCAACAACGCGACCCAGAAGACCCTTGCCGACCGGCACTTCAACCACGGCGCCCGTACGGGTGACGGTGTCACCTTCACGGATGCCATCGCCATCGCCGAACACGACGATACCGACGCTGTCCTCTTCGAGGTTCAGCACCATGCCGCGGTCGCCCGTGGCCTGGAAATCGACCATTTCGCCGGACATGGCATTCGACAGGCCATAGACGCGCGCGATACCGTCACCGATGGACAGGACGGTGCCCGTCTCGGAGACCTGCGCTTCGTCATTGAAGGACGCGATCTGCTGCTTGAGGATGTCCGAAATCTCTGCGGGACGGATATCCATCACGCGGCTCCCTTCATGGCATTCTGGATGCGGGTCAGACGCCCGCGAATGGAGGTATCAAAAAGCTTGGCGCCAATCTGCACGACGAGACCACCGATCAGCTCGGGCTGAACGCGCTCGATCATGGAGACACGGGCATAGCCCGCCTCGGCCAGGCGAGTCTGCAAGGCACTGCGCTGACCAGCCGTCAGAGGCTGCGCGCTGCGCACTTCGGCAATCGTCTCACCACGACGCTTGGCGTCGAGGGCAAGGACGGCACCGAGAATTTCATCAATGCGTGATGCACGACGGTTGCGTGACACCACACCAGCAAAGCGCTTGAGCGTCTCGCTGAAGCCCTGCGCCTTGAGAACAGCCTCCAGGCCCTGACCTGCCTGTCGGGAATCGAGGCTCTGGTCGGCCAGAAACTCGCGCAGTGCCGCACTTTCCGCAATCAGCTTGCGCAGGGCGCGCACCTGATCCAGCACTTCAGGGAGCACCGATTTCTCTTCAGCATATTCATAGAGCGCGAGAGCGTAGCGTTGCGCCATGCCCCCCGACGCATCCATGCTGACCTGCGGTGCCTCGGCTGTTTCGACCACTGTCACGTCCGGCGTTCCCACCCCAATTACACAAACATCCTGATGACCATCGCGACCACACTGCAGGGCATATGCCCGACGCATCGTTCATGGAACCGATCGATCATGACTCAGATAACGAGACTGTTCGTCCCGATTCCGCAATAACGGATCAGGCCTCGCCGGGCGTCTAGCACGCAGGCCGCGCAAAGCGCAACTGACACTCTATGGCCCAAGGCAACGAAATCGCAGCGTTGTCTCTCTCTTCTGGCACAAGACACCTGCCCGGATGCCGGCCTTTCATGTTGGCGCACGCGCGAGCTCAAGGCAGCGCCATGACTCTCCCGCCGGGACACCCGATGACGGGCCAGTTTGTTCCCGAGGTTGCACTTATGCGTGTGATTTTGCCAAAACCCCGTCACCACCCCCAACAAAGAGCCAAAGGCCCCCTTGCCTGATGTTTGCCGCCTACCTTGCCCGCCCCCAGCCCTGTCGCCGCACGCTATCTTCTATTTCGATTCTGGCAGTGATGATGCCCTTCACGGCTTTCGCCCAACCCGAGACGCCATCCGTCGAGCAACCTGCCGGTGTACCTTACTGGGATAACTGGACTGATGCGCAGGGTGTGAGCCATCTCACGAAATGCAAATTGAAGAATTTCACCCTGAGCCGCCTTGCTGCCCACGCCGATCCGCAGTGGGTGAATCATGCCCAGCAGGGTGAGGCGCGCATGGTGACCAGCATTCAGCCCGCCCACTGGAAGGGTGGCTGGCACGCCCCTGAGAGCGTGCAATGGATCATCCCCATTCAGGGCGTCTGGTTTGTGCAGAGCATGGATGGGACGCGCGTCGAGCTGAACCCCGGTGATGCTCTTCTCAGTGAGGATGTCGGGGCAAAACCCGATGCGCAGGGCCATGCAGGGCATCTGTCCGGGAATGTGGGCGACGCGCCGGTTGCCCTCATGATCACGCAATTTGCCTCGGCCCATGCAAGCCACCGGTCCTGCGCGACGGAATGACGGGGCGACATGCGTCAGCCCACGGCAGGGCGTGAGATATTCGCCTTGAAAAAGGACTGATTTTTCCGGGAGGGATATCGGCTGGAGCGGGCGAAGGGAATCGAACCCTCCTCAGAAGCTTGGAAGGCTACTGCATTACCACTATGCTACGCCCGCGCTTCAGCTGATGGCTCTCCCTAACGCCGATCCCGCACTGAAGCAAGAGACAGTTTTGCTCGAAAAACTGCAAATGATCTCTTGACTTAAAAGCCCGAGCGCCGCATTACGCCGCAAGTGGTCTCGTCATGACCCAACCCGACCGGATGTTTCATCCTCGACGGTTGACCAGGCGGACGACGCTAGGGGTGTAGCTCAATTGGCTAGAGCGCCGGTCTCCAAAACCGGAGGTTGAGAGTTCGAGACCCTCCGCCCCTGCCACCACGCCGCAGCCGCTGGTTTGCCCCAGCGAGCGGAGTCGGGCGCGGTATTCCGCCACGCGCGGCTTTCTGAAGAATATGAGGATGACGGTGTCGGTCACTACCCCAAAACATGGGTCGCAGCAGTCTTCGCCCTCCAAGGGAGGCGCTTCGAAAGATGCCCCGAAACCCTCGTCCAAACCAGCCGCACGTTTCAATCTGGTTCAGTACCTGAAAGACGTGCGTACGGAAGCAACCAGGATCACCTGGCCGACGCGCCGTAACACGCTGGTCACCACGGGCGCCGTCCTTGCCATGGCTGCCCTTACCTCTGTTTTCTTTTTCGTTGTCGACCAGGTCATCGGGCTTGGCGTGCGCGAACTCTTTGGCGTTGGAGGCTAAGACGAACAACCATGGCTAAGCGTTGGTACGTCGTGCATGTCTATTCCGGGTTCGAGAAGAAGATTGCGACCCACATCAAGGAACAGGCAGCCCAGAAGGGTCTAAGCGACCAGTTTGAGGAAGTGCTGGTTCCGTCAGAGGACGTCACCGAAGTTCGTCGTGGTCGCAAGATCAATGCCGAGCGCAAGTTCTTCCCCGGTTATGTGCTGGTGAAAATGGAACTGACCGATGATGCATGGCATCTGGTCAAGGACACACCCAAGGTCACCGGCTTTCTGGGAACGCGCAATCGTCCATCGCCCATCACTGAAGCCGAAGCCGAGCGTATGCTCAAGCAGGCGGAAGAAGGTGTGGAGCGTCCGCGTTCTGCGCTTACCTTCGAGATTGGCGAACAGATCCGCGTGGCCGATGGCCCGTTTACCTCTTTCAATGGCGTTATCGAGGAAGTGGACGAAGAGCGTTCGCGCCTCAAGGTCAGCGTCTCGATCTTCGGTCGTTCCACCCCGGTGGAACTGGACTACACTCAGGTCGAAAAGCTCTGAGCGTCTCGCGATAGACAAAAAAACCCGCCCCCGAAAGGAGGCGGGTTTTTTTATGCCCTCTGCCACTGGGCAGGCAAACCTGCCTCCCCAACGGGGTCGGGGCAAAGCCCCGCTTACCTTCAGGGCGTGATCGGCAACACCGGCAGGACGCGAATTTTCTGCGCGGCCAGATCAGCAAGCTGGCCGGTTAATGTACTGAGGCCCGCTACGAGCGTGTTAGGCCGTTTGTTGTCCAGATGGGTCTGAAGCTGCACCGGCACAGTGAGGTTGGGGCCGATACCCGGCTTATCGCCATGCACCGAAAGCGATCCCGTCAGCAGGGCGTTACCCTGCTGATCGGCGTTGAACGCCGTGATCGTGACCTCAACGAAAGCCTGTGCCTTGGTCGAGACGGCATCGTTCTGCGCAAAAACCGTGCTGCCCGGCAGGCGCTGGGCCAGATCATGGGTAAGGACACGACCAATCATGTCACCAATCGGCTCGCTCCAGGCATTCCCTTTGGCAATTTCAAGCTTGTAGTCCTTGTCCTGTCGCACGATTTCGTCGCGATCGAGGCTGGCCGTCACGACCGGGGTTCGCACTTCTACCGTAACCGGCCCACCGGATTGCGCCACACCAGGAACGGCCGCCACAGAATAAAGCGTTGGGTCGCTGCCGCAGGCGGTCAGTGCAGTGCCCATGACACCCAGCATCAACGCGCTGGCGCATAGCCGAGGCATCACGCGCCCCACTGACGGGGAACGCGATTGACCGAGGAGAGGGAAGGAAAAAATCTGCACGTCAGTGGCGTCCCGTAATCAAGGCTGAAGGATGATGGTTGAGATAATCCGTCAGGAAACGAATGGAGCGTGCTGCCTGGCTGAGCTGCGTGATCATGGCCTGCAGATCCCGATGGAAATCGGTATCGCCACCATAGCTTGCGAGAACGGTTTGCGCATTTTTCAGTGTGCCCTGAAGGGCGTCGCTCATGGCAGGAAGCTTCTTGAGAAGCGGCTTCATGCCTTCGTTCGCATTCTGGGTCAGCTCCGAGATATGACGCAGTGAATCGCGCAGTGCGACGATCGACTGCTTGACCTCGGGGCTTGCCAGACGCTGGTCCGCATGGGCCAGAAGATCATTCAGATGCTCGCCAATCTGGGTGAGGGGCATGGCAGCCACCTTGTCCATGGTGGTGGCAGCTGAGGCCATGATGCCATCAATTCCACCAGGCTGACTTGGAATGATGGCCACATCGTCCTCATAAGTCAGCGACGCAGGCTTGGCATTCTTGATGAATTGCAGACCGATCATCGATTCGCCCGTCAGGAAACTGGCGCTCTCGACTGAGGCGCGCATCCCCTTGGCAACGAAAGCCTCCAGCAGCTTGTGCTGGGAGTCTCGCGATGTTTCCTCGCTGTTCAGAACGCGCTCGGGTTCGAGCTCCATTTCCACGCGCACCCGTGCCGTAGCGTCCTGCTCGTTCACCTTGAGTGAGACATCGGTCACGCTGCCCACCTGGATACCGAACATGCTGACAGAGGCCCCCGATGTCAGCCCCTTCACTGAGCTGTCGATATAGGTCGCTGCCTTCACACGCTGATGATAGCGCGCATTGTCGGCCTCAGCCTGGCTCGCATAGAGACGAAACACCGAGTTGGCCGGTGCCTGCGGGGCATCTACTTTCAGGCGGCGCGTCGGAAGGCCGAAGGCCACACCACCGGAGAGAAGCGCCTGTAGTGAGGTCAGCTGGACCTTGAGGCCACCGGCACCGAGCCCCACCTGCACGCCTGAGACGTTCCAGAAACGCGAATCGGTACGAAGGTAATGGTCATAGGGTGATTTGACGAAAACCTGGACCATGATCGGTCCCTCGCCCCCCGGCGGCATAGTATAGCCAAGAACCTCGCCTACAGACATGTCGCGGAAGAATACGGGAGCCCCCTCACCGATCGACCCCAGCGTCGGCGTGACCAGCATGAAGGTGGAGCCTGGCTGGTCGGAACGCACGCCAGGTGCGGCTTCGAGCCCTGTGAAATTGGTCTCGTAGCGACCGCCCTTCTCACCCGGATCGATCGCGATATACGCACCGGAAAGCAGGGTTTCGAGCCCGGTGATGCTGGCCCCATTGATGCGGGGGCGCACCACCCAGAAGCGCGTATGGTCGGTCAGAATGTCTTCCGTATCACCATTCATGCGTACATGAACGATCACGCGACGCATGTCCGGTGTCAGGCTGATATCCTGTACCGTACCCAGCGTAACGGCCTTGTTCTTGACCTGTGTCTGTCCGGCGGTCAGGCCGGAAGCGGTATCAAAAGTAATAGTGATATCCGGCCCACGATTGGCCAGGCTGCGCCAGGCAAGCCACCCTGCGATGACTATAGCGAGAATAGGAATCAGCCAGACAATAGAAAAACGTGTCTTTCTGATACCCGCCTTTTTGGGGGCGGGAGTCGGCTGCCGGGGTTGATCGTTATTATCGCTCACGCGCGCTCAGGCTCCATATCGTGAGGAGGAAATGAAGAACCGGCCTCAGAGATCCCCCCTTGGTCGGAATTTTGTCTTGCCTCGCGAGGAGCCGGTACAGGACCGTTCTCCCCTGCGGCATCCCACATGCTGCGTGGGTCGAAGCTATGCACCGCAAAGATCGTCACGATGACGACAATGGTGAAGAAAACCACACCCGGATCAGCCAAAACATTGGCGAGAAAATTAAAATGAACGATCGCAACAAGAATTGAGATCATGAAAACGTCGATCATTGACCAGCGCCCGATGATATCGATCAGACGATAGAGCTTGGTCAGCAGGCGTAGTCCACGCTTCTGCTTGCGCCACGTGCCGAGAACCATCAGCGCCAGTGAGACGATCTTGAGTACCGGCACGGTGATGGAGGCGAAGAGTACCAGCAGGGCGAGCGGAATCAGATTGGACTGCCAAAGCTCGATCACGCCATGAATGATGGTGCTGGTGTCGGGCTGACCCATCTTGGTGTAAGTCATCACAGGCAGCATGTTGGCCGGAATGTAGCAGATGATCCCGGCCAGAAGCAGGGCAGCCGCATTGCTCAGACTGTTCGATTTACGTCGACGCAGGATCTGATGGCATCGCGGGCAATCGCCCATATCCCCTTCGTGCGACACCTCGTGATCGAACGCCATGACCAGCCCGCAGGAATGACAGGACAGCATGTGCTGAATGGGCGGCATCGATTCGTCAGTCGCCGTAAGGTGCTCGACCGGCAGGATGCGGCCCTGACCATCTTCCATCTCTTCACGGATATCGCGATTATCCCAGATACGCTCAACATCGAGTGTGGAGTCGGTCGCTGCCATGGTGATCATGAGCGCCGCAATCAGAAAGACACCAGCCTGAAGGTCGACAATCGCCAGATCGATCAGCTTGGTATAGGCGACGAACACGCCGAGGATATAAACCTCGATCATCGACCATTCGCGTAGCCGCTCGTACCAGGACATCAGGCGTGGCGCCCAATCCGGCATGGTACGACGGCTGGCCCCCACCAGAATCGCCCCCATAAGGGCAATGACAACGCCGGGCATGATGAGCGTCGTCAGCCCGACGATCAAACCGATCTCACCAAACCCTTCCCGACCAAGTTCGATCGGCCCGGTGAGAATGGTGACTGTGTTGACCCGCCCATGCACATTGATGGTGAGAAGCTGCGTGATGAGCAGTGCAATATAAAGCGCTGCGGAGGCCAGGCAGAAAGCGGTAGGCGCCGCAATGGGCGGCGTTCGACGCCTGCGTGCCAACTGGGCATCGCAACGCGTACAATAGGCGACCTGACCCCGCCTCAGGCGCGGCACGGTCTGAAAAAGGCCGCAGTCAGGGCACTCTCGCAAACCTTCCACGACCTTGAGGGTCGGTATGGGAGGCACTGCGGAAGTCATGGTGACAGCGTTGCGCCAGAGACGCTTGTGGAAGCGATCAGACATGAATCATAGTGTAGCGGACGATTCCATTGAGAGATAGGTGTTTGCCCTGTTGCAGTCGCCCCCAGTCTCGGCTATAGCACCGCGCCAAGGACGCCGACATAGCTCAGGGGTAGAGCAACTGATTCGTAATCAGTAGGTCCTCGGTTCAATTCCGAGTGTCGGCACCATTTTCTCCAAAAAAATCAGTGTCTTGCTCGCGCTACCGTGCGAAGTGATCTGCGTTGTCATCGCGCCTCCTGTGATCCGGAGCATTTCCGGAGTCATCTGTCTCATTTTTTCTGCGCTGTAAGCCACAGAGCGCACCAACGCTAGAATCGGCGCTCGGATGCAAACGGACGCATTTTCTCTCATTGGAGACCTAACCCCTGCCATCGCTTGCTCTGTCGTTACGACAACAACAACAACACCAACCTGTTTTTGATATTATCGAAGAGTGTGGCCGCCCGGGGTGCGAACAATCCCCGGCAGGGGATCTCTCTAGGAGGGACCCAAATTTTTCAGGTCACTTCGAGGGGCCCGGCTGATCAGCGCCAACCAGATCGGGTGAGCCTGGTTACAAAGAGGGCAACACGCGCAAACTGCAATAACGATCAGTTCGGCTGTTCTGGGATATGCGCTCGACGCATGCGTTCAGGTGCTCCACACCCTCTCTCTTTCTCTACCCATACAGAAAATAGGTGTGGGAGGTGTGGGAGGTGTGGACCACGACGCAACATACTGATATTAATTTGTTTATACACCCCACACCAATCCTCACCCGATAAAGAGAAAGGTGTGGAAGGTGTGGGTAACGTTGGATGAAACGTTAGGAAAATCCTAGCTCTCACTGCCCATCGGCGCTTTACCCAGCTAACCAACCCATCATTGTCTCTGTAAGCGGCGATCAATGAGAGCATCCTCAGATATGCATTAGGCGCATATCTTGCAACAAAGACGGTCCCGTATGCGGTGTGATGTCCGTAATTGAAAAAGCGGCGGGAAAGAAGCCTTCGCGCTGCCCGCGCGCCGCGCCTCACCTTCGGAGCCAATGCGGCTCAGCTTACGCCACGCGCCCCAAACACCGATAAACAGAGGTGCGCCCGATCTTAAGGCGTCTCGCAATCTCGGCTGCCGAAACGCCCTGGCTCGCCAGAGACTTAACTCCCTCTGCCTGATTACGAGCAGAGGGCTTACACCCCTCGTATTTGCCGCCACCCTGAGCCTTCGCGATGCCCTCAGCCTGACGCTCTTTCATCAGATCACGCTCAAATTCAGCGACGGCCGCCTGCATGGTGAGCATGAGCTTGCCGGTCGGGTTCGTCCTGTCGGGTGTGAAACCGCTCACGCTGAGCGCGATCAAGCCGCACCCTTTTATCTTGAGGTCCTCGACCAGTGTCGGCCTATGCCTCGCGCATACCGCCACGGACAAACAGGCTTGGCTGGCCACAATCGAGGTCGATGCGGAGTGGCCGGTCATAGAGGGCGGCCACTCCGCATTGGTGTAGACAATGCGACCGAGTGCCATTCGGAAGCGCCGGAGCGCGGATGCGCCCAGTATGATATCGTGGTCGACTGACGACCGCTTGGGCGACCACAGGTTGGCGGTGTGGTGGAACGTGTGATCGACACGCCGATGGAACTGGTGCATGGCCTGCCCGGCACGACTTTCTCCAACGTCATGCAACGCGGCTGACCTTGAGCGTTATGCAGTCGAACCGACGCAGGAGTTGTTGGAGCGCTTGGCATGCGGAACCGGTCAGTCGATGCGCAGGCTCAGCAACATGACCGTGGCGCGATGCCACGCCCGGGGAGAGGTGGCATTGCGATGGATCATCCGACGCGATCCCGAAATCGTCCATAAAGGGCATCTACAAATTTCTGGACAGAATGGGTTTGTGGACGGTATTTAGGGACGGTGAATGCCGGCTTTTGTTTGTGCTGGATGCTTGTCCACAAACCGAGCGAATTAAGGACGAAATAACGCGATGCCGGACGTGTTGGGCTATGCCCGCGTTTCTACCAGTGACCAGGACCTGGAGGCCCAACGCCGCCGACTGACCCAGGAAGCCGGTGCGATCCGCGTTTTCAACGACATCATCTCCGGCAAAAACTTTAATCGCCCGGGCTTGACCGAAATGCTCGGCTTTTGCCGCGCGGGCGACACTATTTGCGTGGTGCGACTTGACCGGCTTGGGCGCTCACTTAAAGAACTGCTGGAAACCATTGATGCGTTCAAGGCACATGGGCTGGCATTCCGCTCATTGGAAGAGCGCCTCGATACCTCATCAGCCGCCGGAGAACTGGTGTTTCATGTCTTCGGTGCTATCGCGCATTTCGAGCGCCGCCTCATCATTGAGCGTACACGCGATGGCATTGCCGCTGCGCGTGCTCGCGGCAAAGTGCCGGGTCGTCCGGGGCTTGACCCGGAAAAGCTTTCGTCAGCGCTGAAGCTGGTTGCCGCTGGCACCCGCCCGGCACAGGCTGCCAGGCAACTTGGGCTTGGTCGGTCGACGCTCTATCGTGAACTTGCGGCGCTTCGACAGATTGCCCCGGATACGCCGGCTCTAGAGAGCACAACGTGATACTCTTTCGCAGCCACTATAAACTTCGCGCGGCAATCGAAGAATAAAGATTAACGTCCGGAGATCGCATCTTTGACCTCCGGCTCCGCCTTCAAGGCAGACGTCGAAGTAGTGATAGTGGTTGCCCGAACGCCGACATCGTCAGGCGAGTTGCGAAAACTCTAATTCGAACTCCGTGGCCATTTTTAGGCCGCCGGCGGAGGGAAGGTTTCCAGTCGAATACCGGGCATTTTCTACGATAGAGCTTGGCTGAGGGGAGCGGGAGAAATAGACCGGCTATGGCGAGGCTAGATGACGTAATGCTGCTTTTCGCATAAACGAGACAGTCTATTGAGGCTCACTAATGCGGCTGGCGAATGACCCCTGATATTGACCTTTCAAAAATTCGTGCGGAACGCGGTGACAAGAGAGAGGGCTTTGAAGAGTTCTCCGCACAAATTTTCCATCGGCTCAGCATAGCTGCAGGCTCACGGTATGAGCGGTATCGCGGAGCGGGCGGCGATGGCGGCGTCGAGGCAATCTGGCGATTACCCACGGGGGGAGTTATCGGTCTTCAATCGAAATACTTTCTGCCTCTTAAGGCTGCACATCTTTCCCAGCTCGAAAAGTCGCTCGACGCAGCCCTCGACAATCATCCTGACCTTCAAACCTATATCGTCACTCTGCCATTTGACCCGACGCCGACGGTCAAAGCGCGTAAAGGCGAAGGCCAGGCGGAGAAGCTAGAGACTTGGCGAAAAGGCCTAATTGCTCGCGCCTGCAAACGTGGCGTCACGATAACAGTCGAGTGGTGGTATGAGAGCGAGTTGAAGTCTCGCCTCCTCGGCATGGACAACTCTGATGGGCGTATATTGTACTGGTTCGGCTCGCCGCATCTAAGCATGGCGACCCTTGAAAGTGCCGCCACCGTGGCTGAGGGCGTAGCCGGCCCGCGATATTCACCTCGCCTTCGGGTCGGAAACGACGCCGGCGATACGATCAAAGCCTTTGGCCTCGATCCGAGTTGGCCTGCGGTCCATCAGGGCTGGGTTGAGCGGTTGGGCGAGGCAGTTCGTGTCTGGAGTGACAGGCCCCCCAAAGCGCACCCGGGTCCGTCCGCGCAGCTACTGGCGGCCCTGCGCGATGCGAATCTTTGCTTTGCCGCGGTCGAGGAGCTGCGCTTTACCGAAACTGACCGCTTAGCGCTGCATAGGCTCGCCAGTCACACGCTTTCCATCGCCCTTTCTCTAGAAGCCGAGGTCAAAGTTGCATTTGACAGCACGCATGGCGCTCAGAACGACAATATTAGATGGAGACAATTTCAGGCTGCCTATCAGTGCGTATTCCCCGCCGCAGATCTCGATCACGCTCGCGAGGCATGTGCGCTCCTACGCGACATACTCACATTTGCCGAAAGTCCAGCTGCGGTCGCAGCCGGAGCGGACATACTGCTCATGCGAGGGGCTGCCGGCATCGGCAAGACTCATACCACGATCGATACAACCAAGGAACGGATATCCGTCGGGCGAGGGGCATTGGTCATACTCGGACAAGAAATAACACACGGCCAAAACCTGTGGAGTGTGGTGGCAAGCAAGCTCGGTATCGGGGCTTCGACGAGCAAGTCCGAGATCTTGGGCATGTTGGCCGCGTTCGCCGAGGGCACAAATGCCGTGTTCCTGCTTTGCGTAGATGCGATTAATGAGACCCCCGATCGGCAGCAATGGCGATCCTGGCTTCCTCAACTCAAGGCGGACCTTGTAGGGCAGCCGATCAAACTGCTCCTCACCTGCCGGGACATCTTCATAAAGGATGCGCTTGGGGTCGCAGCCGACGACCTCCCCTCTTTTGTGCATACAGGTTTTGCAGGCTGCGAATATGACGCCGCATATGCCTTTGCGGCCTTTTATAAAGTTGGACCGCCAGCTGAAGTGGTCGCGCAACCTGAGTTCGCCAATCCGCTATTCCTTCACCTGGTCTGCCGAGCGGCAGTGAGCATGAAGTGGGATCGCATTCCAAGCGGCCAGATCGGCCTCACTAAGCTAATCACGGCAATCCTCGAAGGCGCGAACGAGAAGGCAGCCGAACTGCTTGACTTCGACGTTCGCCTCGAGAATCCGGTGCGAGACGGGGCCCTTGCCCTTGCCCGGTCCATGGGCCAACTAGGCGTTCGCCTATTACCGCTGGCCGATGCCCAGATGGTCCTCACGGGCATTCGGCCAGCGCAGGTCGCATCGAGATCCTTGCTCAGGGCGATGGAAGAAGCCGACTTGGTCTCGGTCGCCTCCGACAGTGGCGCCTTGTTCCTCCGGTTCGCCTTCGAGCGTTTGGGTGATGTGCTGATTGCGCAAGCGAGTATCGCAGACCAGGACGAGGCGACCGTGCGTGCGCGGTTCCTTTTAGGAGACTTAGCGGCGCTAGCGGCAACATCGGATAACGTGTCCAAAAACGCGGGCCTCCTGCAGGCCTATTCGATCCTTCTGCCAGAAATTTACGGTGTTGAGATCGCGGATCTTCTCAGGCCGACTGCTACCAATCTGGAAGTGACGATGCTTGCATTGGGTGTTTTGGCCTGGCGAGATCTCACCAGTTTCACCAGCACGGCCTGGGTGTTGCACCATGGTAGGTTCGTCGATCTCATCGACGTTTTCGACCGGGCTCTCGCGGTAGCTGCGGTGCCAGGGCATCCAATAAATGCAAAGTGGCTCGACGAGCAGCTTCGGCGATATCAGCATCTTGACCGAGACGCCTTGTGGACATCGGCATTAAAGCAGGCTTGGGAGCAACGGGGGTCAGGGTACCAGCTCGTCAGTCTTGGCCGGCGTCAAAACCTTTCGCATCTGTCAACTGAGTCAGCCATTCTGTTTGGCATTATTTTAGCTTGGTGTACTGGCAGTGCGGACCTGTTAATTCGCGATGAGGCATCCGAGGCCCTGACGCGCCTCCTCTTAGCACAGCCGATATCTAGTGAACTGTTAGACTATTTCATTAAGTGCGACGATGATTTTGTACGCGAGCGAGTGCTAAATTCGGCGTATGGTACGGGCCTGCTGAAGCAAGATCCGGCCTATTGGGGCAGGATCGCCGATATCGTGTTCGACAGCTTCTTCGCTTCGGGCATGCCGCCTGAGAATGTGCTGCTGCGGGATCTGGGGCGGCTCATTGTCGAGGAGGGCATCGCGGCAGGCACCATGGCTCACACACCGGCTTTAGCATCGGTACAGCCACCCTATGTAAGCGCGTGGCCGCTGAAATTTACGTTTCCGGATTGGCCGGCGCTTGATGCTGCGCATCCGGACCTGCCGGCGAACCTCAAACTGGGGGAACAGTTACAACCTGACTTCGCGCTCTACGTCGTCGAGCCTGCCGCGAGGGATTTCAACCTTGCCGCCGCCGGCCTGACGTTTGAGCGCCTCAACCAGTGGATCGTCGAGCAGATCCTAGACCTTGGCTATGATAGCGCTCATAGATTCGCTCTTGCCTACGATTGGAAGCTCTCCGAGGAACATGGCCAGGAACGGGGCGTACCTAATCGCCATCGGCGCGTCAGCAAGAAGCATCAGTGGATTTTTCTGGCGCGACTACTAGGTCAAATCCACGATAGCGTTCCCTACAATCCACGCCCATGGGAAACGCCTCGAAACCCAACCGACTTGCAGGCAGTTGAGCTTCGCACGCTTGATCCGACGGACTTGCCGGATGATCTGGCACTGCCGCCTCCAATAATGTCCATCCCAGATTTTTCCGTCGCGCCATCCACCCAGGTCGAGATGCGCAATGCCAAGGACTGGGCGGCCGAGCTTTTTGTCAGCCGAAAACTCGAACTGGTCAGCGAAAAATGGCTCTTACTGGCGGGCTATCAAAGTTGGCAACATAACGACGAGTTTAATAGCCGCCGTTTCGATGCATTTCGGCGCGTGGTAGCGCTACTTGTTCCCGAGAGAGAGATGGCAGCGCTGAAGAAATCTTTTAATTCTTCCATTCCGAACTTGGACATGCCTGCGTTTCGCCAATTATACCAAGGCGAATTTCCCAGAGGCGCGGCCCTACATGCACATTCTAACCAATGGTCATTCGAAACAGAATTTGGCATTCCGGCATCTGTGATCGTTACGCAATTTGACTGCACAGAGATCTCAACGCGTCCGCTTTATGCACCAGCTTCGGGTCTCATAATCAATAGCATGGCTAAATGGGACGGTTCACGTAGCTGGAAGGATGCATCTGGAGAAACAATTGCAGCGGTGACTGATAACGGAAAGGACACCTCTCTAGTATTCGACAAGGAGACACTGCTTGCGTATCTGACGGCCACCGAGTCCCGGATCGTTTGGGTCTTGTTCGAGGAACGGAGGGTTTTTACCAAGTATAAGTCTCTGGCTTCTAATGTCCGTCGTCAAGCTTGGTGCTGGGATGGCAAAAAGCTGACCAAGCTCGCCGAGGCAAAAGAAAGCTACTCCGATGAAGATAAGACCGAAGAGACTGGCGACTCGCTGAGTAACGACCCTTAGCTTGCGGATTGCCTGGCATTGCGAACGGTCGGTTTCAGCTTTCCGGACATTGCCGCACCGTCATAGGAGCTACATATGCTGGTCAGTAGTTATCATGAACAATAGCTCAGGGAATGACCGCTTTCGGTTATCGCGTCCAGATAGCCGACATTCGGCTCCCCCCCCTAATCAGCCATTGGCGATTTGGGACATTGGCGGAAGTTCGCCAATCCGGGCTGCCGGATGCCCGTTGACCAAGCGTGTCAGCACGTCGCGCAGCCATGATAGGCAGATTGAGACGCTCGAACGACGGCTTACACTGCCTCTGACCCACCGCTGACATCAACTTCGGAAACCAACAGGCTGCCTGCAAATCACGCTCCTGCCCAGCAAGTCCTGCGATTTGCTTTGTGGAGGAAGTGCGAACGTAGCCAATTTTCATTGGAGTACTCTTTTAGGGTCTAGACCCTGGCTTATAGGTGTTCCGAAGCTACAAAATAAACGCTATTGAAACGGCAAAGTGTTCCAGACTCATTGTTCCGCTAGACCTTGCCCTATTGGAACAATCAAAGACATGCATCAGACGCATGAGAGCCGTTAGGCCACGCGAAAAGGGCCGGAACAACGTCCCGGCCCTAATCCTCCCGTCCTTGGCGGCTTGCGCAAGCCCCCGACTTCAATCGCTATCGCCAGCGCTCTCCCCAAGGATAGATGATCGAACCTCGTAGAGACGGACGGACTTTATGCCTGGCGGCGAGTGCAGTCCCGAGAACTTCCCATCGCGGCCCGCCACGAGGAAATCCCGCTCTTGCAAAACGCGCTTGGCATCGACCTGATTGAGGCCGAGCAATGCCTCCTTCATGCCTGGACTGGTCAGATAAAAAGCCCATCCCCAGACACTATCACCAAGCTTGCACCAACGCTTCCACCCTGCCCGATTTTGCGTCCTGAACCTCTCAGATGGCGGCCCGACGATATCGTCAGGCGGATCACCCTCAAGAGCCCCAGGATCAATCCAACGTTCAAAGCGTGCCTCACTATGACGGGCAAGAAAGTCCCGTAGTTGAGCCACGGCTTGTTCATCTTCCCTACGACCTACTGTGCCGCGCTGCGATAGCCATGACTGGAAGCATAGGCGGACCAGTTCACGCGCTGTATCTGCGTCCCATCCTGTGATCCCCCATTCCGTCGCAAGTTCCCCACCCACAACAACGATGGCGAAACGTCTTGCGACGGATCGAACCTGACCTGAGGCGTCTGTCCAATTCGCGAGGTAGTCGGCGGACACCCTGGCCACACGAGCACGCAGCATCTCACGGACAGCCGGAAGACCATCGCGGCTTATCCAGTCCGTGAGGTGCTTCAGAAAAGCCTGGAAGGGAGCACCATAAATTTTGCCCGTTTTTTCACGCAGGTATTCGGCCAGATCACCGGGCGCATCCTCGTGATGCAGGTTCTCGAATAAGCCGTAGCCTGCTCCTGCATCGGCAGGGACATCGACGAAACGCGCCTCCTGCCCAGCTTTGGTCGCACGGCCAGCCTCAGCGTTCAAATCGGCCAGACCTTTCTCACCAGTGCTTAGAAACAGGAGGCGCCAACGCGCGATGGCGCGTGAACCACCCGTCCTGTTAGCGCGCGCCTTACCGGAGCCGTTGGCGAGCATATAAGCGACATCACCCACTTCACGAGGGTCCAGCGAGCCAAGCTCATCGAGGGCAAGAGTCGCATCACAGGACCCTTGAGCCACGCTTTCGAGCGCGTTACCCGTCGCCCGCCAGCTTTTTATGTAGCCGCCAGCACCGAGCGCGGAGGTGCCACCAATCACGGAGGCCGCCACATGTAGCGCGGTCGACTTGCCAACGCGTGACGCACCGACGAGATTGAACCCGCCGCCATCCTCGCCAATCAGATAGAGCAGCGACCCCGAAAATGCTGCCGATGCTGCCATGATAAGACGCGAATTGCCCCGGCACATCAGGCCGATCGATTCACGCCAGTCCGCGACGGTGCCAGCTACGCCAAACAGGTCAGGCTCAGGGCTCTCACGTTGGAGCACAACACGTTCTCGTGTCTCGCCGTAGGTGACGGCGGGCAGAGCAAAGACCGGACGCATTCCGACTTCATGCCAGCCAATTCGCTCAACGCAACGAGCCCTGTCAGGGGAGGTGATAGAAGCGAACCATTCAGCAAAAGCATTTTTGGCGGCTGCACCCGGTTCGAGCCGAACGCCACCATGCGCAAGACGACTACGAATAGCCGCGCAATCTCCCGTAGCCGCCTCTCTTGCAAAGCTCTCGACGTGATCGATCCCGTCCCGGTCGATCCATTCGAGGAGAACACCCCAATTACCGCTCTCCCCGTCGCGTGTTTCCGCCACAACGTCGATACGGGAGCCGATGAATATATCCTGCTTTTTCTCGTCAAACGACCGGCGGAAAAGGCCATCGTCAGTCGCATAAAATCGACCGCATTTGCTCTCTGTCTTTGGCTTTCGTCTCGCCACCTTGCCGCTCATGGCAACGACATTCGCGCCATCGATGGCGTCTTTCACCGCTTTACGCCCGCGCGGGGCGTGTTCCTGTTTTGTCATTTTGCCCCCGCAAGACATCATTCCAGTCCGCGCCAGTCATTTCAGGAATTGCGAGCCGGACCGTTCGCCCCTGCTCTGCAAAAGCACGACATGCCGCTTCCAGGGCGCGTCGTGCAGCTTGATTGTCGCCATCATTATCGCCCGCTATCGTCACATCCGTGATCGAGGGCGGTAGAACGAGGCGTGCCATATTCGACACCGATACTGCCGCGAGAATGCGCCGTTCGGGGCATGCAAGAGCTAAAGCCAGCCCCGTCTCAATGCCTTCGCAGACGATGGCACTTTCCCCTTCAGGAGCCACCCCCAGAGCCAGACCAGACGCCCCGCGCCACAGCCGGATACATCCCCCGGCAAAGCCGCCCAGAACCATCTTGGGCCGGTCCAGTGTTGCTTTTTGCCAGTGACCGTCAGAACCTCGCTCAAGCCATGTGCGATGGGTCGCAACATGCTTGCCATTTGGCCCCGCAATGGCGGCAACCATCGCGGGCAACGCCTCTCGCCGCTCTCCATTCCAACACGCCGAAGCGAAGCGGAGTGCGCCCGGAGCCCTGCCAAGTTCGCGCAGATCGAGCCCACGCCCTTTCAGATAATCCTCGACTGGTGTTCCAGCGATGCAGGGATCTGCGTGAAACCATAGGGCTCGGGCCTGAGCGCGCCTTTTCTGAGCTTCCTGATCGATCTCACCTGAGACACCTGCATCAGACTTATCGGGCGCTAGCGGCCTGTTTATCCGTTCCTGAGCAGGCGCCCCGTCATTAGACAGACCCAGCCATCGTCGTGACCAGTCCATGGCCGAACGCCTGTCACCGCGAAACAAACAGGCGGCGACCAGATCGAGCGCATCCCCCCGTTCACCGGAACTGAAATCTGCCCAGACCCCACGCCGCTCGCCGTTGATGCGAACTGCCAGACTCTGTCCCTTTTCACCGGCGAGGGAGCCACAACGCCACTCGACGCCATCACGCTTGCCGCGAGGCAGCAATTCGCGCGCCAGAGCATCGGCACGGTCAGACAACATGCGGGCAAGGGATGCGGCATCATGCCTCATGGCAACTCCCCCTGAGCCGGATCACACGCCCTGCTTGGCCAACGTGATCAATCACTGCCTGTCCGGCGAGAATGGCCTGAGCCGCAATGTCACGCCGCCTCGTATGTGCAACGAGATCGTTCCAGCCGAGCCCATTGAGCCAGGCAGGCAGCAGATCAAGCGCCGGATCGACCTGAATTGCCCGTGCCGCGAGCGTCATGACAGGGGAGGTAAAGCAGAACGCTGCCTGAGCGATGGCGGCCCCCTGTAGCGCCACCAGGTCATGAAAAGCCAGATCGGCACGGATCAATGACCGTGTGATCCGACTGGCGCGAATAAGCTGACAGACCACGCCATCGCTCATTTCAACGCTTGGCGACAATCCCGCCGCACGAGAGGACCGCAAACGCCAGAGCGCCGATGCACCGGCCATAGGCATCAACAGCGCAGAGAGAAGTCCCTGAAAGCGATCATCCAGGCTGCCAGATGCCGTATCGGGTCGCCATAATACCCCGTCATCATCGGCCTGCTTCAGATAGCTCCTGCGATCAATCGCGGGCAGACGCATAGTAAGGGCGGATTGGCTCATGGCGCGCCCTCCTGAACCGCCGAGTACACCAATGCAGGCGATGAGCGTCCGGTCGGGGGTGAGATGGGGCCGCTTGGTCCCGGCGTTACGTCACCGAGCAAGAAATACATCGGTCCGAAGACCGCCGCAGCCCGCCATGCCCGATCTATATAATCAGCGATATAAAGACCCTTGCGATCACGGGCCTCATAGAGCCAATGGTCACACGCCCCGACAAGCCCCCACATTTCCGAGGACACTGTCTGGCGCGCCTCTGAGACAGGAAAGCTGCCCATGCGCTGAGCGATCCACCAGGCAGCCCACGAGACGGGCACTGTCAGGTCTATCTCTGTATCATGCGTGAACTCATTGTCCGGACCCAAGCACCATTCCGGGGCACCGCGTAGCTGAGCGACCACCATCGCCCTGTAAAGGTTCGGGCAGTTTCCCACCGTCACACTATCAACCGTCAAAAGCTCCTGCGCAGCTTCCTCGAAAACACGCCTCTCGCCGGGATTGAGCCGGAGACGGCGGCGCGGATGAATGAGACCGACGGCGGCGAGATTTGCCCGCGCGTCCCCTATCACAGAGTGGCCTACGACGCCCATCATACGCCCTCCGAGATGCTGAGGAGTGTCGCAGCCTTGGCCAATCCCGATGCGGTGATGAGCACTTGCGCCTTGGTATGCAATCGACCATCTGCATCACGCACGTCGCAGGTTCTGTGACTGACCAGCCCGGCCCGCTCTTTTGCTGCATGACCCAACCACCGTTTCTTGCCCGCAGAGCGGTAAATCCATCCGTGCGCATGTAGGACAGCCAGAAAGCGATCACGCGGGCAGCCGCATTCTTTGGCTGCTTCCGTGAGACTGTGGAGCCCCTCAGCGTTTGTCAGGCGATCATAGGCGCGGGCTTTAGTCCCAAGCACATCGACCTGCGCCTCAAACCTTTGGAGAGCGTCACGCACGGCGGCATCTGCCCTCGCGGCCAAGTCGATCGCGCTATCACCAGGCTTTCCGGCAACATAAGCGCCCGTCTTGCGGATGGCAGGAATGACCTCGCTGGTAAGCCATTTCTTGAAGCGCTTCGCCTCAGGCTTACGGCTGGTCAATACGAGTGACCAAAGGCCGGACTCGTTTATAGCGACGGTCTCTTGCACCCCTCCAAGGGTGTCCACTACTAGCGACCCCCTTTCGTCATCCTCCAATCGAGCAGCGGCGTCGCGAGGCTTGCTGATCTCAAGCACGGCGCAGATGTCGGACATGACCCACCATGACTCGCCATCGCGTTCAGCTACTCGCACTACGTTGTCGCCGAAGGCAAACGGAATGATTGCGCCCATCATGCAATCCCTCCAACACCGCGAACGGTGGCATCCGATGTCGATGTGACGAGACGTTCGGCCACCCATGCCTGCAAATCGCAGACCCGATATGCGACCTTCTTATTCGTCAGCCGGATGAAGTGCGGCCCCCGGCCCTCAAGGCGCAGGCGTTGCAGCGTGCGACCGCTCAACCCCGTGTAGAGCTTGGCGTCATGTTCGCTCACAACCAAAGCTTTCGGGTCGATAGTCGCCTGCGATGGCGACACAGACCCCCTATTCCCGTGATCCGGACGATGAAGATAATCGATAACCATTTGAAAGCCCTCTAGCAGGCACCGTCAGCGATCTTCTTGCCGCGACTGGTGGCTTGCTGGGATGCAACCGCATAAAAATGAGGGGGAAAAAGAGGGAATAAATAAGGGGGTAATAAATCACCCTCTATTTATCGCCCCCCCTATTTGATTGACGGCCTACCGCGCCTGCGAAGCGGGATGCCCCGTTCTTTCGCCGTGGCCTTCAACTCATGCCAGAATTCGCCATCGAAACGGCTCTGCGTCAGGATAGGACGGATCTCGCGAGCGATCTTGCTGATATCGGATTTCTTGAGATCGCTGATATCTTCCTGACCCAGCAGGATATTGATCACAACACTCTCACTGGGAAAGCTCTTGCGCGCACGGTTACCAACCGCGTGAGGCACATCACCCGCGCTGGCGACTAAAGTGTTATGAACCGCACGCAGTTCGGAACCCTCTGAAATCATACCTACGGAACGGCTAACGGGCACCAGACCCTGAGTATCCTCAGTGCTTTTCTCTCTCTGTGGTTCGAGCCGCGTCATGATGGCAGGTGTCTGATCGACGGTGTGCTGCGTCGTATCTCTCTCCGCTGAACGGAGCAGACGAAAGTCATACCAAACGGTGTCGCCTACAATCAGCTCCGACCGCCTGAATGCCTGCACACCCTTACATTTCACATACGGGATAAAATGCTGACGCAATAACGTTGGCTCCGCGTCAAGCGAGCCGCACCTGCCGAACGCATGAAGCCGTTTAGCCCGAAGCTCATTCAATAAAGCTATGAGGAGCCGCTCAGCCGCGAGACAATAGTCATGCGTCAAGCGCAAAGCGGCTGAGGGGGGCATGACCGCTTGATCATAAGGCAACTGTTCTTTTTGCAAGCGAGTATAGTGTTCGACATGCTTCACCATAGTGTCGAAGTCATTCTGAAGGTGACGGTCTTCCGCCTTCAGTAAGCACCCAGCTTGCACCAGGAGCACCCCAATGTCGCTCATTGCCGCCCCACGCCAGCAGTCCCCACGCATTGAAGGCGGCGCGGCGGGCCAGACGTGGGGTTCCGGCGTTCGGCGGCCAGACCTAGCCGCGCCATCGACTAGAATGGGAAACATAGGTGGAACAGGCAATAGGAATCGGGCAGCGGATAACTGCGTCATCTCAGCGCTCTCACGTCGCGGGCGAGGAAAACGGAAAGCCGTATCGGGGCTGAATTGCTATCCAGATCGAAGCTATCGACTTCACGCGGCAGGACACGCTCGACGATGGCGGCCTTGAGAATAAGGGCCGCATGGGTCTGTGCGGGGATACTCGCAAGACGCGCCAGTGCAGCCTCCTGCTTGGCAGTCAGGGCATCCCGCTGGGCTTCGTGACGCTGATTGACCTCACTGCCGAGCGGTCCATCAGGGACGTGCTCCAACGCCTCCAATCTCGCCTCGCAATCCCAGAATACAGCACTGGCGAGATGCAAAGCGTCATCTGGGCGCATAACACCCTCACTGCCTAATGCCGTGCCAGCGGCCAAACCAGAGAACATAAAGGCGCCAGCAAGAGCCCCGCGTCGGGTCACGGCAAACGATGGCGTGCTCATGCCACACCTGCCGTCCGTGCGAGAAGATCACGGTATAAGGACCAGAAGACGGCCTCAAGGCTCTCCGAATCGGCCAAGAGCGTTTGTTGCTGGGGCTCCCCGACAAGTGCCAGGCGCACCTTAGCCTGCACTTGCGCCATCACGTTTGCTGGCATGGACTCAGCCTTAGACCTTAGCCGCATAAACTGTTGCAGATAGGTGCCCGAAGCCCCCCTTACCTCATCCAGTTCCGCTCCTACGCGGCCATCTTGCCCTGGCACAGTAGGTGTAGCGCTCGGGGCCAGTTCATACTTTGCCTTGCTTACGACACCCCAAAGAACCGCATCGCCGGCAGCTGTGATATAGCGGGTATTGACGCAAGTCCCTGCAACCAGCAGTGGGCGCAGCCGGACGCTAATCTCCAAAAGGCCGATCAGTTCTCCAACCTTTAAAAAGTGCCAGACGGTGTATGGAAGGGCTATCATGCGCCTTCCTCCGATTTGGTTTTTAATATGTCGTCGATGCGCTCTAGGGCGACAGTAATCTGACCTGCAATCCATGCGCAGGCCCCTGCAACTTCGTCGGCATCAAGGCCCTGCAGGGCCGCCTGGAGAACGTGGGCCATACTTTTGGCTTCGAAAGACAGCAATACTACGTCCCTCATCTCGAGCACGACTTCTTCTTCCTCACGAGTGAGGATGCCTAGCCGGCCGCTCACAACACCGGCCCTCGGCTAGCAGTGGCCGACGAGATGGCAGGACACTTTGCCCACGCGGGCAGCGTCCTACGCAGCAGTGCAGCACTGGTGCTAATGGAGGCGCCGATGACCTCGAAGATCGAATAGGGGGCGCAGCCGATGAAACGAACCCGGTACATCTGGGTCATCGCACGGCCTCCACGGCGTAAGCGTGGCCGGACGTGACTGGATCGGGCGTTTCCAAGCCGATGACCGCAATGGCCAGCAGGAATGAGAGTGCGATCCCGGCCACAAACTGGACGCAGATCGACGCTGCCCGCGATGGCGCGGACATGCTATGGGCGTGTTCAGCCATTGCCGAAATTCTCCTTCGGTTGCGGTTAGGCCGAGTGTGGAAGGTGCAATCTCCGCACTCGGTCGCCTGACATTGTAATGATGTCAGAACACGGTTACGATAATACCGCACTCGTAACAGTGCAAGGGTATCGTAACGGGGTAACGATGATTTTGCCTGTGCAATGTAAAATGGCACGAGTCGCTATTGGCTGGGGAGTGCGGGAGTTAGCCGCTAATGCGGGGGTCTCTCCTGACACGGTTTCACGGCTTGAGCGCGGTGAGAACCTCAACCTCCGTACCATTGAAGCCATACGCGCCGCCCTAGAAGCCGCTGGCGTCGAATTCATCGCGGAGAATGGCGGGGGTCCAGGGGTTCGCCTCAGGGAGCGGCTACATGATGGACTTTGACGACCAGGACGATGAGCGAACGCTCAAGGAAAAGGTCGAGAAGTTTCAGATGGGCCTCATATGCCGGGCGACAGGTGAGACCCAGTTGGATGACCATGTCTTCATCCGCCTCCGACAGGAACTCCTGCAGGAAGCCGCCATTGCAAACCGACTACCCGACTTTGTACGTCGCTGCCGAAATAACGATCAGTTTTGGCAATTCATCAAGGCAAAATTCCCATCGTATGCGGAGCGCCGGAAATACATCTGGGATGGCTTTGCGCCAACATTCGAGCACCTCGAAGCGCAGCACCGCGGAGTGGCAATTCCCCCAATCTCAGAGGCTCTACAGACCTTCGATCCGGCACATGTGACCGATATCTGGCAAAAGGCCCTTGATCGTCGGCTATCCGATCCCGATGGTGCGATCACTACCGCGCGCACCCTTCTCGAAACCGTATGCAAGCATATCCTCGATGATGCGGGTGAGATTTACCCCTCGAACGCAGAACTCCCGAAGCTTTGGTTTTTAGCCGCAACGCGCCTGAATCTTGCCCCCAGCCAACATCAGGAAGAGACCTTCAAAGCGATCCTCGGGGGCTGCCAGACTATAGTGAATGGGCTCGGAACCATAAGAAACAAGATTGGCGATGCTCACGGGCAGGGTAGAAACCCCATAAGGCCGCAGCCCAGGCACGCGGAACTCGCAGTCAATCTTGCTGGCACGATGGCGTCCTTCCTCGTCTCGACTTGGAAGGAAAAGTATGAAGGGAAGATAGGATGAGCGGAGATTTCTGGACCACCGTCGCGTCGGGGTCGTTATCTGGATCCGTGTCTGGCTTCTTGGGCGGGGGAATATTTTCTATAATAACAACCTACTGGACGTTAAAACATAGAGAAAAAGAAGAAAGGAAGGTAGAAAATATACTCGTGTCAAATGCGCTAATATCGATTAGGTCTGAACTGAATACCGTTTTCAATCGATACCAGAGCCAGATAGGAAACTCACTAGAGAATACACCATCGGCAAATGCGACTCCCATATATATACCAATAAGTGGTGATTATTTTCCTATATATAGGAACAACACGAATATAATTGGAAAAATATCAAGCGAACAAACAATAGAAAATCTTGTTTACTCGTATACGTTATCGTCGGGTCTCATAGACTCCTTCCTATTTAACAATTCGCTTTACGAGAAATTCACCGCACTGATAGCGGAACAACGACGAAGCGATAATAAGGAGAGGTTTGATAAGCTATCTATAGAAATAGGCGCAATAATCATCGAGATACAAGATTACTGGGAAAAAATACGAGTAAGTCACTTCGAGATGAAAAGAATAGCTAGCCTTGCCTACACTGGGCTAACAAGCGAAATAGAAAAAAGAAAGAATATATAATCATTGTGATTTGGCGTACCACAAAGCCGTTTCACGTCCGCCATCGTCAACTCAGGGCTTCCACCCTATACGATGCCAAGCCATTTGGTCAGATGAACAACACCGCTCTTACTTATTCGTCAATGCACCCTTAACTGTATCCACAAGGTCCTTGGCAGATTCGAGAACCTTAGACAGTGAGCCCAGAACAGACGCGTCTTCCGCCAAGTCTCGTTCCTGCTCCTTCCGCACCAAGCGGGCCAATGTCCAGAATATCGAGAGGGGGATAAATGCAAGCATGACGAAAATCGCATCTGCCGCCAGAAGTGCGTGCCAGCCTGCTTGCTCTGCCAAGTCTAACAAAAATCGACCTTTTATATAATAAAAGGCCAAACAAATTAGTGCGCCAATGAAAACAACTGAAATCAAGCCAGATCCATAGAAAAGCCACGATCTATGCTTGATTATTTGCTCGGCTTCTTTCTCTATCCTAGCGAGCGCTTGAGCGTTAAGATTAGCAACTGCTATATCGAACTCTGTTTTCCTTCCGGGAGCGATAGCTTCGTCATCGCCCACACCGGAAAAGTCGGCATCATCGGGCTGCTCAGACATTGAGCGTACGATATCCAAGGTTCTTCAGGCGATAGCCCATTGCTTCCTCAGATACGCCAAACTGCCTCGCCATCTGGTAAAGAGGAGTCGCATTGCGAACTGCATCGCGCACATGATCTTCAGGCATAAGCAACTCAGCCGCGAAGCGATTTGCCGAAAACTCCACAGGATCACGCTTCTGTAGCTGCGCCTTAGTGTCTCGGGCGCGCGGTCCGTGCCTCATGAAAAAATGCCCCAACTCATGAGCAAAAGTGAACCGCTGATGGGTCTGCGCACGCAAGGGGTTGATCAGGATAACAGGGCGATCATTCCTCAACAGGAACTGCCCACTTGCCCCATCCCGCATTGCATCGTCCTCGTCCATGTAATGAACCTCAACGCCCCATCTTTCGGCTATGGCATCGAGGTTTATCGCTGGCACGTCAGGCAGACCTGCCTGGCTACGGACAAGATCAGCAACTTTCTGTTCGTATGTGCTCATGACATGCTCCCCTGGACGGGAACGCGATTCATCATGGCGTGCATGGTCAATTCCTTCATTCCGTGGTTGCAGGGGGCCCCATGAATCAAAAGGCATCATCCGGAAAATGACGCTTGACTCACGGAAAGTGTCTTCGAACGCAATATGCTTGTTGGATTCGCGATTCGCAAGATGCGCAGATGGAAACAAGAAGCGAAATTAGGAACGGTCAGACCTCTTGCGCCAAACTGGCGCAAAAGGCCAAGCTCGGACGATTGATACTAGGATTATTGCTGATCTACGCGGGCCTTGTGAGCATCGGAAAACTTGACGCCAAGAGACGGACGAAAGCCGATAACCTCACTCCGTCTATTAGCACAAAACGACATTTTTAGCACGTTCGATCATGCTTTTGGGTGACGGCCCCCTTCAGCGCCGGAATGGCACCACGTTTCCATGAACCTCGACCAGCCCGGAAGCGATGGCTGCCCTTTCGAGGTGGGATGCCCAGACATTCAACGCCTGCGCCCGCTCATCCATGAATTGATGCCTCTGATAGATCGCGGCGACACCCTTAAGCGACGCCGGAACGTGATTGAGGGTCAGGTCCGCAACATGCGGCGGGATACCCAGCCGCGCCATAGTCGTCACGCCGGTTCGACGCAAGTCATGCAGGGTCCAGCTTAAGGCTGGGGCAGGCCCGTTCTTTCCCGCTATAATTTGCTCTTGAGGAGCCTGCTCAGCTATGTCTGCAGCCATCAAACGGCCCAAGCGTTCGGTGGCATCTGAGAAGCCGGAAATTGGGCTGTGGCCGGTTGTCGTGAAGACCAGAGGCGACAGAGTGCCGTCAGCAAGCTCACGTCGTGGCAAGCCCGCCAGTTCGCGCCGTGCCGCCTCCGACAGATGAACGATGTGCGCCTTCCCGTTCTTGGCTCGACCAGCGGGTACGGTCCAGGTCGATAGGTCTGACGTGATCTCATCCCACCTCATCCCGGCAACCTCACGCAGCCTCTGCAATGTCAGAGCCAAAACCCGGAAATACGGCCCAAACGGATAGCCCATGGCCCCAGAAGCGCGCCAGAATGCGCCTAGCTCAGCATCGTCCAGAACACGGTCTCGGCTGGTATCTCGGCTATCGAGCACGACTTCGGCAAAGGGGTTATCGCCCACCAAACGTCTCTTGACTGCCCAGCCGAACATGGCCCGCCCGTAAGCATGGACACGCCGCGCTGTAGTAGGGTGCGCTTCACTAATGTCATCAAGCCGGGCCTGAACGTCACCCACGGTAAGCTGGCGAGCAGGTAGGCCGAGGCTTGGCCCGAACGCATAGCGCAGACGGTGCGGGGCCTCTCGCCTGTAGTTCTGGCTCCGGTCACGCAACGCGCCGTCCTGCCAACGGCCAATCAGAACGTCGAGCGTGAGGGCATCAGCGATGGCGTCGCGCGCCTCCTGCACCTCAGCCGCAAGGGTGGCCTGTGCCCTGACCTTACGCTCACCCACCGGGTCACCACCCGCCAGGACACGCCCACGCGCTTCCTGAGCCATACGCCTTGCCTGCGCAAGCGTGATCTGTCCGTAGGTCCCGAGGCCAAGACGGCGGCTCTTCCCGCCATACCGGTATTCGAACAGGAAGGTTTTGGATCCTGTGGCGTTCACCCTGACCCGAAGGCCCTTTACCTCATCATCGGCATACATCACGTCCCGCTTGTCGGGCGGACATGTGAGGCCATCGAGAACGGGCTTGGTGAGCTTCATTGCGATCGGTTCCGGGGCTCCCCACACCTCCCACACCTTGGAAAATCAGAGGTGTGGGAATTGTGTCAGACAGTGGGGAAGAGAGGGAGAGGAAAAAAGGTAAGGAAAACAGGTGTATATGTGTGTTTGTGTTAAATACATTTATATTCCCCACACCTTCCACACCTCCCACACCGCAAAAACATAGCCTCCCGGATTTTTGACCCTTTTTCTCCGGAGTAAACGGCCCTTCACCCACTGACGGAATTTTCCGGAGTCAATCCGGAGTCATTCAAAAAGGTAATATAGGCACCTTCTGGCACCTCGCGGCATGAGAGTCCCGCATGGGGTCCGACTTAAGTCATTGATTTGGCGGGGTTTAGCACATCTTGGCACGTTTAAGGTATGATACCTGACGTGTTTCGTAATCAGTAGGTCCTCGGTTCAATTCCGAGTGTCGGCACCATCTCCCCTCCCTGCATTTTGCGCTTGATCAGTGCGATACATGGTCAGGCCTGGTTTGCCTGCGCCCAAGCAACCAGCCCGCGACGCAATACAACGTGAGAAACCCAAGCGGGATCCACTCGCCACGCAGGGTTTGCGCGGTCAGGTCGGTCAGTACGGTCGCCAGATTGATCAGGCAGGCCACTATGGCCAGCACCGGCACAATCCCGATCCAGAGCCCACCAAGACGCACACCGCCCAAGGGTACACGAAACCGCGCCTGGGGCAGGCTTTCATCACCACGAAGCTTCATGACGGCAAAGGCGATTACCAGAAAACCGATCATCGTGCCGATACTCACGAGATCGGCCAGCAAGGTGATGGGAAGCAGCGCGGCCGTGAGCGCGGTCAGGCCGGTGGTCAGCGCAATGGCAAGCACGGGTGCACCTGTTTTTGCATCGACCAGACTGAGGCGCGGGCTGATGAGGCGATCATGGGAGAGGATGTGGCAAAGACGGGACTGCCCATAAAGACTGACAAAAAGCACCGAACCCAGGCCAATGACGGAACCGAATTGCAGCACGAGCGCCAGAGCTGGCATGGCCAGTGCCTGCACGGCGAGCGCAACAGGGCTGGCGGTGCCAAGCTGACGAAACGGCACAAGCCCAGTCATCACCAGAGAGACCATGACGTAAAGCACCGCACTGATCGCCAGAGCACCAATAAGCCCGAACGGCACGTCCCGCCCTGGATGGCGGGCCTCAGACGCCGCAATCGAAATCGAATCGAAACCCAGATAAGCGAACGATACGACGGCAACCGCGCGCATCAATCCGGCAATACCGAAGTGGAACCCACCTTCGGAAGGCGGCAGGAACGGGTGCCAGAGAGCCGGTTTCACCTGCGAACACCCCACCCCGACAAAAACCACGAGCACAGCAAGCTTCAGAAGCACAAAGGCGGCATTGGCCCTGCTTGCCTGACGGATGCCGCGTGACAGCACCAGGCCAAGAACAAGCACCAGAAAGAACGCTACCGCATTGATCTGCGCCACAAGATGGAAGCCGCCACCCTGCCAGATGACGGTCGACCCGCTGAGAGAGGCGGGAAGTGTGATGCCACAGCCCGACAGGAATTTGGCAAGATAGCCCGTGAGGCCGACAGAGACTGCCGATCCGGCAAGCGCATATTCCAGCACCAGCATCCACGCGACCCACCATGCAGGCCCCACCCCCAGCACAGCGCGCGCATACCCGTAAGCGCCGCCCATCGAGCGCGGAAGCGCCGAGGCAAGCTCGGCATAGCAAAGACCGATGAAGCCGCAGCTGATCGCTGCCAGTACGAAGGAAAGGGAAACGGCTGGTCCGGCATATTGCGCAGCGGCGACACCGGGCAGAACATAGATGCCGGCTCCAACGACACTGCCGATCCCCATCATCAACAGACTGAACGGACCGAGCTGGCGATGAAGAGTGCGAGACGGACCGTCTGTCGCCATGAAGCAGTTCCTTGAAGCAAGATCAGCGCCAAGCTGTGGCGTGGTCTCGCCGCCAAGGCAAGTCCTGTCAGCGTCCGGAACGGCAAGCCCAGATGCGGCCTGAGGCCATTTCGCAATCAGAACATCATATTGACTGCAATCTGCGGTGCTACATTCATATTGGTATTATGTCCTGCAAAGAACGCCGATGCCCCCGCTATAACGCCAAAACGAGGTGACCAGCTGAATTCGAGCGCTGGGGCAACCATCCAGTCCCCCGAGGACCCGTTGATTCGATCAACGCGCCGACCCATCGCATCCGATCCCCAGACGCGCGCACCATTTGCCCAGTCACGCACCATATCCACCGCAAGCACCCAGCGCTGATTGAAGCCGTATTCGAGCGAAAAGCCCGTCTGACCACTCATGCCGGGACGCCCTCTCCCGACAAAGCCTTTGGTTGTGCCATAGCTCGTAATGTTGTCCAGGCGGGCCGAAGTGACTGCACGACGAAATGTCGCCCACATACGCAGGCGCAGCGTATGATCATGCGGCAAATCATATGTGGATTGCTCGACCAGAGCCGTACGAAAAACATAGGCGCCGTTACCCACACCATCCATACTGCGGCCCAGATTTGAGTAATCACCTGTCGGCATGAGCATGCCCACAAACAGGCTCAGTGAAGGAATATACCGTTTGGGATCAGGGTCCAGAAAACGCCAGAGGAAATCGACCGGCATATCGCCAAATTTCAGGCTACTCGTCGTACCATCACCACGTTTCCAGCCATAACTGATCGCCGGGAAGAGCTGGATGCTGATATTGTCGGTCAGACCATATTTGACCATCGTGGAATTACTGATCGTTCTCTGTCCCGGCCCGGACGGCAGAGAACGACCATTGGAACCAAGATAGTCAACAGGCTGGTTATACGTCAGGTAGGGCTCGATACCGAGAACCCCTGCCTTGAACTGCGGTCCAGATGGCGAGATGAGCGACCCGGTATACCATTGCTCGCGCTTTGGCTGGGGCTCAGCATCAGAAGCCCAGACCTCACCAGTCAGCCTGCTGGCCGTTGAAAAGGCCAAGATCAACCCGAGAATAGCAGGAACTGACCTTGAGTAGCTCTTGATCGTAGGAAAATATCTCAAAATCTTGCCGCGTTATTTTTTTGTTACCCTGAGATGGTTAAAAACCTTCCGCGGGTGACGCAACCTGTCCGAGACGAAATTTATCTGATCAGAGAGTCAGCTTCATTGGTATGTAAAGCGTTTCAACGCACAAGTTCACGAATATGTCAGGAAAGTAATTCCAGCCATTCGGAGAGTACTGATTTTTTGTATGAAAATTCGGAAGCGCCGCTCCAGATAAATCATTGGTTTATCTGGAGCGGGCGATGGGATTCGAACCCACGACCCCAACCTTGGCAAGGTTGTGCTCTACCCCTGAGCTACGCCCGCGTTCCGTTGGACGGGTAATTACTGCCAGAGGCCGTGGCACGCAAGAGGGTTTTTCAAAAAATATGCTTTTTTTCTGCTTTTCTTTCCTAAGCGCCCCTCCCGACGCCTTGCGCCCAGGCTCGGGCTTGCGTCCTGCACGCTTCAGAACAATCTTGTAGCCATGATGATCAACAGGTGATGCCAGCGAAAAGCCGTGCATCATCGGGACAGAGAGATTCCATGGACTATATCATTGGGCAGAATCGCCCCCAGCCCGGAAACGACGCAGGTCTGACCCCGTCTCCCGGCGCTCCTGGCACACAAGGTGCACTCATCGTCGATGCCGATCAGCACAGCTTCATGCCTGAGGTGCTCGAAGCCAGCCGGCAGCTTCCCGTACTTGTGGATTTCTGGGCGCCCTGGTGCGGACCCTGCAAGCAACTGACCCCCGTGCTCGAGCGAGCCGTGACGGCGGCCGGCGGTCGGGTCAAGCTGGTCAAGGTCGATATTGAAGCCAATGCCGCGCTTGCGGCCCAGCTTGCGCAGGTTGGTCTGCCTATCCAGTCGATCCCGCTCGTGGCCGCCTTTTATAAGGGCCAGATTGTCGACATCATGCAGGGTGCCCAGCCCGAGAGCGAAGTGCGCCGCTTTATCGAGCAGATCGTCAAGGCAACCGGCGCCACGCTGCCAAGCGCGGATATCCTTGCCGCGGCCTCGGCTGCCCTGCAGGAAGGTCAGGCAGAGGAAGCCGCCGGGCTGTTTGCCTCGCTGCTCGAAATCGAGCCGGAAAACCCCGAGGGCTGGGGCGGCATGATCCGGGCGCTGACGGTACTGGGTGATGATGAGGGTGCGGACGAAGCCCTGAGTCAGGTACCACCCAAGCTGGCGGAGCACCCGGCCGTGACAGGCGCACGCGCTGCCCTGGCCCTGCACAAGGAGAGCCATCAGGCAGCCTCGGCGCTCGACGGGCTCCGGGCAGAGTGTGCGGCTTCTCCCGACGATCTCGCTCTGCGCTTTCGTCTGGCTGGAGCCCTGAATGGTGCGGGTCATAAATCAGAGGCAGCAGACACGCTGCTTGCCATCATCAAACAGGACCGCGAGTGGAATGACGGCGGAGCGCGCGCCGAATTGCTGCGCTTCTTCGAAGCCTGGGGTAATACCGATCCGGCAACCTTGCCCGCGCGACGCAAGCTGTCAGCCCTGCTCTTTTCCTGAGCCACGCCTCGCGGCTGCCATCCTGCCTTCTTCCCCTTTAAAAGAGGAATGACGAAGGCAGGGTCGAGGCCATTCAACCCCCTCTCCCATCCATCAGAAGGATTCACCTATGGCTCAGGATCTCGATCCCCGCCTTCTTTCCATGCTTGTCTGCCCGGTGACGAAGGAAGCGCTTATCTATGACCGCGAGGCACAGGAGCTTGTCAGCAAGGGGGCCCGCCTTGCTTACCCTGTGCGCGACGGCATTCCGGTGATGCTGCCGGAAGAAGCCCGCCCCCTGGCCGACTGACAAGCCATGACCGGCACTGCGCCTTAACGTACCGTGAAAAGCGCCGTATCGAGCATGAAGCTTCCGTCAGCCTCGACAGCAAAATGCTGTCGGGTTCCGGCATCCGTCGCCCTCTGAAGCGACAGGATGGCCTGCTGATGCAAGGCGGGCGTCCGGGTTCGCGCAACCCATGAGGCGAAGTCGAGCTTCAGGCGCAAAGGCTGATAGTCCTCCAGCGTAAATCCGGCGCTCTCAAGACCGCGCCTCCACTCCGAGACGCGATAATTGCGCATGTGCGAGGGATCGCGCAGGGTCTCAATCGCCTGTAGCACGGAATCGACCATAGGGGCCTCCGGGGCGACCGTGTCGATAAAGATCCCCAGACCGCCCCGTCTCAGTACGCGACGCGCCTCATTGAGCCCTGCCTGCAGATCGCACCAGTGATGGGCGCTGAAGCGGCTGGCCACCACATCGAAAATGCCATCTGCAAAGGGCAGGGATTCCGCAAAACCTCCGACAGGGTGGATCCGGGTCAGCCCCCGGCGCTCTGCCTCGTTCCGGACGGCAAGAGCCATGCTCAATGTCGGGTCATAAGCCACGACCTGCCCGCAGAACGGCGCCATGGCATAGCTCACATGACCGCCGCCACAGCCGAGATCGAGTGCCACATTGGGGGTCTCTTCACGCAGAAGGGCGACAAGACGCTCCAGATCCTCCCCGACCGCATGGGTCTGGCTGCTGACATAATCATTGGCGCGAGGGCCATAATGCCCGGTGACGAATTCGCTCATGGATTCCCTCTCTTGCCGTAGGAGACTTCGGCATCGGGCACGGCATATTGCGGTTTGACCTCACTGGTCGTCACGGTCTCGGTGGCAAGGCCTGGCAGAACCGGCGGACCCGACGCCCCATCCATGCCCGGTATGGCAACCGGCAGCGAAGCATAGGCGCGGGCCATGCGATCGCGATGGGGCGGCTGACCGGGCGGATGCCCAGGTGGACCATTGACGGCCAGATCCGGCTTCGGGGGGCCGAATGTATTATCCGCACAGCCGGCAAGAACCATCAGACAGAGGAGGAGCGAGGCTGAGCGCATGACGAATCTTGTATCAACCTCATTCACTGGCGGCAATTGACGGATGATGCCGGGTGCGGCAGGCATCGCACAGCAAATCGGGGGAGAGTTTTTCGTGTTTGATGGATCGCTGGCAATTGCCGCAGGCCGACGCAAGGCGTGGATCGACAGTCTTTTCGTCGATCATGCCATTTTCCGTCTACCCTGGACCAATCTCGCCACCGTCGTGCCGGGCAAGGTCTATCGCTGCAATCACCCCACACCCGCACGGCTGGCCCGACTTAAAAAGCGTCTGGGCCTGCGCACACTGGTCAATCTGCGCGGGCATCGGCGCTGCGGCTCCGATGCTCTGTCGCGACAGGCCGCACAGACGCTGGGCCTCAATCATATCGATATGGCTTTTGAAAGCCGTGGCGCACCGCACCGAGACAGGATCCTGCGCTTTGCAGGGTTGTATGAGCAGATTGATCGTCCCATGCTCATGCACTGCAAGTCAGGAGCCGACCGCGCAGGTCTGGCCTCGGCATTGGTCGTCCTGTTTGAAGGCGGCACAGCGGCGCAGGCACTGCGGCAGCTGCACTGGCGGTTCGGTCATTTCAACCGCGCCCGCACAGGCATTCTTGATGCGTTTGTTTTACGTTATCAGGCCGAGGCAGAAGGGCGTGTCCCGTTCATGCACTGGGTCGAAAATGAGTATGATGAGGTCAGACTGAAACAGGATTTTACTGCGGGTAAACTCGCCTCATTCGTGACTGACAGGGTTCTGCGGCGAGAATAGGCTGACACGGAACAAAAAGCCCTATTTTCTTCATCAAGCTGGTGAGGCCAGGCTTTTTACAAGTTTGACCAGTTGAAGCCTAACCTTGGCGTCGGCGATATTCTGGAAAGCCTGTAATAACTCGACAGACATTGCATCAAGATGCAAGCCGCTCATAGCCTTGTGCAAGGGAGTACCGCTAGCAGGTCTACCCTCAGGAGGCGCCTCGCTGAAGCTCGCAGGGGCTTCCGAAAAGCCGTTGGAAAACGTGGGCACCCCGTGGCCACGGGTCAGCTGCGCACTCCCTCCCCCTGTCAGATCGTCGAAAAAAAAGCCGATTGGCACATCAAGAACGCGCGCCATCTCATAGAGACGACTTGCACCAACCTTGTTGGCGCCGCGCTCATATTTCTGCACTTGCTGGAATGTCAGCCCCAGTGCCGCACCGAGTTTTTCCTGGGACATGCCAAGCAGTGTCCGCCGCAACCTGATCCGTGCGCCAACCAATGCATCAATCGGACCAGCCGCCGAAGCGCTTTTCGCGGTATTACTCATGAAGAAAGGACTCATATTGGGGGTTAATCAAAAGCACCCATTGGTGCCGATTAACTTTTTATTAGCTATTTGCGGCGATACCCAAAAAAAATAGCGGCCATGATGGCGAGGGCACATAAGCCTAATGGTACAGCTTTCCCATAGCGCGAGAAAGTAGTCGGCAGATGCGGCGAGGGTAAGGCGACAACCAGACTATCAGCCTTACCCCAAGGCAGACGGGCAATTTCATGCCCTGCACCATCAAACGCTGCTGTGATACCCATATTGGCGGCCTGTACGATGGGGAGTCCCTCCTCCACCGCACGAATCCTGACCGTCGCGAGGTGCTGGCGCGGGCCGGCACTGTTTCCGAACCAGGCGTCATTGGTAATATTGGCCAGCCAGTTGGGGCGTTTAGCGCCTATCACATGTCCGGAAAATATAATCTCGTAACAGACCAGGGGTCCTACCGCACCCAGCGCCGGCAATGACCAGGTGGCAAGTCCCTTACCAGGCGTCAACTGATCCGGCAGCAGGTTGAAGGGTATAAAGCGGGGTTGATATTCGCCGAACGGCACCAGCGTGGACTTGTCGTAAACTGCCCTGATCTGCCCGCTTTCATCGAGCGCGAAGATGCTGTTGTAAAAACGATTGGCCTCATCTCGTCGATCCGATCCGATCATCCCCCACGCCCCGTCAGCAGCCTGGGCAATCACGCGCCTTGCTGCCTCGTCCTCATCAAGCAATCCGGGAAACCCGGACTCAGGCCAGAGGTAAACCACGCTCCGATCTTGGTTGAGACTTCTCGCCCTTGCCACCGCCTCGTTAGTCAGACGCAGATAGAGTCTGAAGGCCCCGATGGCGCCATCTCGCGAGAGAATATCGCGCTCGTTAACATTACCCTGAAGAAGCGCTACAACCGGATTAGTCACCGGCAGAAACCGCGGATGTGTCAGGTGCCAGGTTCCCCATACCATCCACAGGCAAAGCGTACCGACAAGACAAAGACGGGCCCTGCGCCCGTGCCAGACCAGCAGGCCACACAGGACGGCAATCAGGGTCAGTCCGTCCACGCCTATAATGGAAGCAGGCTGAACGAGCACATCACCGACAAGCCCCGGAATCTCGAACACGCTGCCAGTCGGGTTCCAGGGAAAACCCGTGAAGATGAACACGCGCGCCATGTCGGCCAGCGTCCATAGTGCAGACAGCATGACCATGCGTGACGCGCCTTCAGGCATGAAACGAGACAGCAGGACAGGCACCATGATGAATGGTGCGAGAATCAGCGCGCAACCTGGCGCCGCAATAGGTACGGCCCACCAGAATTCATGCGCCCGGGTCAGTATGGCATTGGTGAGCCATGACAGCGCCGCCGTATGATAGCCGAGCCCGAAGAAAAAGGCATGCAACGCGAGTTGGCGCGCACTGTGGGCATCCTGAGTGCAGCGGTAGAGATAGAGCAGACCCAGAGCAAGAGCAGGCAGGCAATACAAAGGCGGAAGCGCGAGTGAGGCAAACGCACCGACGATGAGATCAGCCAGAATCATTTTCCCGGTGGAAAATGGAAGCCGGCTCGAGGGGGCGGATGAGTTCCAGAGCCGGAAAGTCACATTGTACTCCTGAGTTTATTCGAGAGCGTCTCTTAGCCTGCGCTCATAATGGCGGTAGTATTTGTCCGCCAACAGCTCGCTTTTAACGAGAACAGCCACATCTGTTGTATTGAATTGTTCGTCCACAACGGCGCCATCACCGATGAAGCCACCAAGACGCAAGTATCCCTTGATAAGTGGCGGCAGCTTCGAGAGACACTTGCGATGGTCGAGCAGATGCGGGTCGCTGCGTTGCATGTCCACATACCGGTCAGGCAGGGCACGGATGCGAAGCGCCGGCGGTGCGAGATGGTTGTGATACAGATAGGTCAATTCATCAGCCATGAGATCGGGATTGGTTCCCGGCAAGCTGGCACAGCCAAAAAGGACATCGATGCGATGCAGGAAAATATAGGAGGCAATGCCGCGCCATAAGAGTTGCATTGCCGAGCGACCGCGATAGCGCTGATCGACACAGGAACGGCCAACCTCGAGCAGACGACCGGGAAACTCGGTAAGTGTCGAGATATCGTATTCACTGGACGTATAGAAACGCCCAAGTTGCGCGGCCTTGTCGCTGGTCAGCAAGCGGTAGGTTCCCACCACGCCTTCTGCGCCGGAGGAGACTGCATGATCGATCACCAGAAGGTGGTCCGCAACCTCGTCAAAATCATCGATATCGCGCTTCAGACGGGCTGTGCGTTCGTCCGCATGCGCGCCCATCTCCTCGAAGAACACGCGATAGCGCAGCGCCTGTGCGGCCTCGCGCTCGGCATCGGTGGTAGCGATACGAACACCGAGTTGCCCCCCTCGAAGTTCTGGAAAAGACTCACGCGACAGGTCGAGGCTTGAAAGCGACTGACCGGCTGCAGCGGTATTTTCGCCATCTGTTACCAGAAGACGCAGAATTTCGGCGTGGGAAGGTTTGGCGCTCATCAATCCTGACCTGTTGAGCCGCTCGTCTTCTGGGGCATACGGCGACCGAAGAGTTCGAGACGATGCGAGACCAGATCGAAACCAAGACGTTGGGCGAGAGCTTCCATCAGGGCCGCATGTTCCTCATCCTCAAATTCGACGACATGACCGGAATCAACATCGATCAAATGGTAGTGGTGCTGGTGGCCGGGCTCACTCGCCTCGTATCGTGCACGACCTCCACCAAAATCACGACGCTCAAGGATACCCTTTTCCTCAAGCAACCGAACGGTGCGGTAGACTGTCGCAATGGAGATACGTGCATCGAGTTGCGAGGCCCGTCGATACAGTTCCTCCACATCCGGATGATCTTCGGCCTCGGACAGGACACGCGCGATGACACGGCGCTGCCCTGTCATCTTGAGGCCCCGGTCGATACATAATTGCCCGATGCGTGACTCTTCCTGAGCCCGCCCGCTTCGCTTTGCGTCAGCTTTCGCTTCAGATACCATGGAATATGGCGTAGCCGAAAATCCAGCCCTTTGCCAACGTTAAGTATCGGACAAAGGGCGCCTTTATCATCGGCGGTGGCCGAGACCGATCTTGCGGGCAAGATTCGAACGGTGGCTCGCGTAATTCGGTGCGACCATCGGATATTCCGGGGGCAGATCCCAGCGCTCACGGTATTGCTGAGGTGTCATGTCATACACGGTCTGAAGGTGACGGCGGAGCAGTTTGAGCTTTTTGCCATCTTCAAGACAGATGATATAGTCAGGAAATACTGATTTCTTTGGCGGCACGGCAGGCGTTGGCTTCACAACTTCCGGCTTGGTATTGGCTACATTGGACAAGGTCTGATGAATTGTCCGAATGAGATTGGGCAGGTCTTGACCTGAAACTTCGTTGTGAGCCACATAGGCAGAGATGATCTGTGTTGTTAGTTTTTGCAAAATTAAATTGTCTGGCTCGCTCGACATATAAATTTCCCTCAATGAATACGTCTTTCATATACGAATACACTGCAAAAATCATATAGTCCAAGAAAATATATTATCGAAACAATAGGAAAACAATACAATGCCGGGCAAGATTATCGATATCACTGACAAGATATGTCCCATGACCACGGTGTATGTCCGTCTGGCGCTAGACAGGGCCATGCGAGGGGAGACTCTCCGGATTTTTCTCAAGGGGGAAGAGACACGTCAAAACGTCCTTACCCTCCTGCAGACCCTTGGACAGCAGGCAGAGTGGTCGGTTGCGGAGAAGCCGGAAGAGGGTGATTACCGCATAGAGCTATGTAAATCGTGACGCATGACAAGTGCATCGCTTCCGTCCGGGTAGTAGGCGCGTCGAAACCCGCACTCGGTGAATCCCTGCGCCTTGTAAAGGGCAATTGCCGCCCTGTTCCCGACTGACACTTCCAGGAAGAGACTCTCTACACCTTGTCTGGCAAGGCTTTCGATTGCCTGTTCAAGCATCATCCGGGCAAAACCGCGACGACGACAGGCAGGGGCCACTGCAATCGTCAGGACTTCGGCTTCATCCAGACAGTGCCGAACCAGCAACAAGCCGCAAGGGTCGCCGCAATCCTCGATTATCCAGCCGGGCGTACCTGGCGATGCCAGCAACCCCTGGAACGCTGCCGCCGCCCATCGCTCGGCTTCTGAGAAAACCGCCGCATGCAGACGTGCGCAGATTTCTGCATGAACACTGTGCAGGGCAATCAGCGACGCTGCATGTGTCATGTAATTGGTGCGGGGCGCAGACCACGGGCCGGCAACTTTGCCTCAGGGGCGTCAATATAAAGGGGCTCAAGCATTGCGGCATCGGGTGCAAGCCATCCCGCATCCAGAATCATCTGGATGTCGAGTGCCCGTGGGTCGTTTTTGACCCTCTGCTGCTGCTCGGTTGTAAGCATCGATACGCCATTTCCGACCAGAGTCCCTGCATCCGGGAAAGAAAATGCTTCAGGCGCTCCAGCCCAGAAACTGCCGTCGGTCCATTCCGCAAACAGGCGATCACGACGCGCATTGGTCAGACAGATGGCGTTCGACAGTTCGGGTCTGGACCTGAAACAGTCGCCTGTTGTTACCCCGCGAAGCCTCGCCCCGAAACCGAGGGAGAGACCATTAGCCAAAGAGAGGCTTGCACGCAAACCGGTAAAGGAGCCTGGGCCCACAACAGCAATGATCACATGAGGCCCCGCGCTCCAGCCGGGTATTCTGAAGAAATCCCGGCAATGGGCCGCGAGAGAGGCTGTGGCCCCCAACCCCTCAATCACTGCATGGGCAACACAGCGTCGCCCCTCGAATATGGCCAGATCCCCCGCGCTCGAAGCGCCCAATGTAGCGCCATTGAGGACAAGGGAACGCCTCTCAGCTTCGAGAACCATCAAAGGACCAGGCAGGTTTCATCAAAAGCAAGGCGCATGGCACGATCAGATGATGGTGGAGCCTCAGCATAGCCAAGCCCGGCGATGAAATTGATGCGCCACCCGGTGTCCGAGAGAAAATCATCTTCGACTGTGAAGCTGTCAAAGCCGGAGAATGGCGCGATATCCAGACCAAGGGCGCGCGCTGCAAGGATCATGTATCCTCCCTGAAGCGACCCGTTGCGAAACGCCGTCTCTTCAGACAATCCCACATCTGCCGCGAACCAGTTGCGCAAATTCTCCTCTCGGCTCAGCCGAGGCAAGTGCTCGAAGAACAACGGGTCATGACAGACAAGTATGATCACGGGGGCGGTAAGGCACCGCTCGATATTCCCTGCAGAGAGAGATGGCCGCAAGCGCGCCTTCATGTCGTCAGAAGTGAGGAATACGAAACGTGCCGGGCAGCAATTACCTGATGTCGGGCCCAGTCTGACCAGATCGTAAAGAGCGACCAGCGTTTCGCGCTCTACAGGACGAGTTGACCAGCTTTGAGGTGTGCGGGCCTCGCGAAACAGCTGATCCAGAGACTTTGCATCGAGAGACGCAGGGGCCTCCGCCGTATTCGGCGACGTCGATTCGTGATGATCCCGTTTCGTACTGCCCACCGCAAGAGACTCATCAGGGATCGAATCATCCAGTGACACCAGACCAGGGGACGCTGGATGACTCTCACTCACGGCTTCAATCCTCGACCTGCTCTACTGCCACCACTTCCGGGACGTAATGACGCAGCATGTTTTCCACACCATGTTTCAGTGTAGCACGCGACGAAGGGCAGCCTGCGCAGGCACCCTGCATCGTCAGACGTACAACACCGTCACGATAGCCTCTGAATACGATATCACCCCCATCTCCTGCAACGGCAGGCCGGACGCGCGTATCAAGCAGCTCACGGATCTGAGCCACCACGGCCTCATCCTCGGGCGCAATGGCCTCTTCCTGCGCCTCAGTCGTCGATTCGAGGCTAGGCTGACCGGATTCGAAGTGGCTGGTCATGGCAGCCAGAAGCAAGGGCTTCAGGGTATTCCAGCTGAACTCATCCGTCTTGGTCACAGAGACGAAGTCACCGCCGAGAAAGACCCCGCAGACCCCCTCGACGTTGAAGAGAGCTGTCGCAAGAGGCGAACGACCCGTCGCCGCACTGACATCAGCAAAATCAGCGGTGCCACGATGGCCAGTCACAGCGCGCCCAGGGAGAAACTTCAGGGTAGCGGGGTTCGGGGTGTCTTCGGTTTCGATAAACATCACAACTCTCGGATCACAGTTATCGCTGTGACATGTGCCATCAATCGCGACTCCGCAAGTCCTTTATCCCTCAAATCAGGCCTGAGAGACACCAAGAGGTAGCATGATCTGCACACACAGACCGCGGCCCGGCACATTGTGCAGATCGACCTTGCCTTTTGCCCGACCGACCTCACGCGTGACGATGGCCAGACCCAGCCCCATGCCTCCCGTTGCGCGCGAGCGTGACCCTTCAACACGGTAAAATGCCGACAGGACGTTCTCCAGCTCCGCCTCCGGAATACCGGGCCCGTCATCAACAACGGAAATAACAGCGTCCCGGCCATTCGTCTCAAGCGTGACATGCGCGTCACCGCCATAATTGCAGGCATTGTCGATCAGATTGGCGAAAACACGCTTGATAGCAAGCGGGCGGACAAAGGCCTGACAACGATCGGGGCCGGTATAGCTAGTCTCACGTCCTCGATCACTCTGAGAGTCGAGAAGCGTGTTCAGGATAGCGACGAGATCGACCTGCTTGATCGGCTCGGGATCAAGATCGCCGGCCAGATAGGCCAGAACGCCCGTCACCATGGCCTCCATCTCGTCAATATCGGCTTCAATCGCAAGCTGCGTTTCTTCATCATCCATGAAGCCAGCGCGCAGACGCAAACGCGCGAGAGGGGTACGCAGATCATGCGAAACTGCAGCCAGTATCTCTGTACGATCAGCGATAAGCCGCCTTATGCGGTGTTGCATCTTGTTGATTGCCTGCGCAAGGCCACGAACCTCTCGCGGACCGCGCTCATCCACCATCGCCCACTGCATGTCATCAGACTTGGCAATGCTGTCAGCAACCTGAGCAAGAGCACGCAAAGGTGTGCTGAGCGCTCGTACAATCATGGCTGCAGCCACAGCGACAGCACTTGCCGTGATAGCCGCCGATGCCAGCCCGCCCGTCATGTGCCTGTGCTTGAGGATGCCTGGCACATTGAAAGCCAGCCGGCTTCCATCTGCCAGTTGAAGGCTGCCGTGTATACTCGACGAGTCAGCCCGATCTGCCCAGACACGAACATCGGCTTTGCCAAGATCACGATCATTGGCAATCAGGCTTTCCTCGACCTGGCGCAATCTGTGCGGCTGGTCGAGGTCGATTGGCTGGTTGGCCGAACGCCAGCTTACATTGATACCGTTATCCGAGAGAAGGGCACCGAGCAGACCGCGCTGACTGATCGGCGTCGTGCGCAGTACACGCAGATCAGTGCTCAGCTCTTCCGCAAGCTGGGTTATGCGGCTGTCATCATCAATGTAGGTTTCGGCCTCTTCGTAGAAAAAGGCGCTCGCCACAAAGACGAGGATGACAGCTGCGAGCAGAACCACGCTGACCCGTCCGACAAGACCGACGGGCCACAAACGGATGATGCGGGGCGTATTTCCCCCTCCAAGAGTGAACGGCATGAAGCCTCAGACGCGCTCGACTTCTGCTACGAAGATATAACCCAGACCGCGCACTGTGCGGATCAGTGAATCGGCATCGGCACCAAGCTTGCGGCGCAAACGGCTGACGAGCACGTCAATGCTCCGGTCTGAAACGTCGCCAAGGCGCGTACGTGAAAGCTCCAGCAGACGGTCGCGGGCAATGACGCGCTGCGGATTGTCGAGAAAGCTGGTAAGCAGATCGTGCTCGGCGCCAGAGATGTCGACCACGGCACCCGAAGGATCCGTCAGTTCACGACGACGCAGGTCAAGTTTCCATCCGGCGAAAAGAATCGTTTCCTTGCGTGTCACCTCGGTCGGCGCCACACCCTGACCGCGACGCAGCACAGCGCGGACACGCGCCAAGAGCTCGCGCTGGCCGAAGGGCTTGGCGACATAGTCATCTGCGCCGATTTCGAGACCCAAGACGCGGTCACGTTCTTCCCCACGGGCGGAGACCATGATGATAGGAGTTTGTGCCAGGGGTGCTTCGCCGGGGTGATTTGTGCCCTGACCGTTACGAATGGCGCGACAGAGTTCTACACCACTGGTCTTGGGCAACATCACGTCCATGACGAAGAGGTCGACGGGCCCTACCGCCAGAGCGTCCCACATCTCGTCCCCCGATGCGACGCTACGCACCCTGAAGCCATCGCCCTGAAGGGCGCGCTGGATAAGGGTGCGCATTCCAGGATCATCTTCAACGATGAGGATACGCGCTGGCAGGTCAGCAGCAGGGGAAGGAGCAGGTGAAGCTGTCGTCATTATCCCATCGATCATTCAGTGGTAAACGAGATTTGATACAATCTATGTCTCGGTTCGCGCAAGAACAACCACTTCGACAGGAAACGACCAACTTTACTCTATTTTGATGGTTTTGTCAGCAAAAGGGTCCAGAGCTGGGCCAGATCCTGAGATCCGTGATCGCCATGAACATCAGCGAATGTCTGGATTGCGTCAGCCTTACGACCGCCATCCATCTGGGCCATGCCGTATTGCAGTTTGGCGCCTTCGGGTGCGATCGGCTTCTTGGCCAGTCCTTCACGCATCAGGGCAAGACCCTCATCCACCTGACCATTCAGCACAAGGTTGTACCCTGCGGTGAGTGACGGTGCGGCGTTGGGCATCTTGCGCGCCGCATCTGCATCTGCAGCCAGCGTGGCCTTCGTCTCAGCGGCACGCTTCACCACCATGGCCTTCAGGCGGGCCTCACGCGCAGCGCCCTGGTCCTTGCCCAGCGCGCCCGAAGCATAGGCCTGGTTCATCAGGTTGAGCCCCAGCTGCGGCAGGCCGGACTGAACAGCGCGCTCGACCATATCCATATAGTCTGACGGGTCCTTGAGCACACCCGTCGTCATGCGCAGACGCTCGAGGTTGAACTGCAGGGCATCAGGCATCTGGGGGTCAGCTGCGAGATTATGGATCAGCATCGCCCAGTAATCAGGCTTGGAGTAGTATTTGGCGAGCAGCACATAGGCATGCGTCTCGTTCGCCGAATCCTTCATCTGATGATAGCAGGTCGCCAGGAACTGAAGCTGGTTCTCAGGCGGAATACGCTTGGCCTTGATCTCGTCGTTGATCTGGTCCTGCTGCACACGCGCAGCGTTCTTGTAGTCCTGCTGCAGATAGTAGGACTGGACCAGAAGCGTCTGCATCTGGGCGTTCGGACCGGCAATCTTGAGATAGCGCTCGATAGCCGGAACCGCATGCACGTAATCCTTGGCGTTATACGCCATGGTCGCGTTGGCCATCAGCATCTGCTGCTTGGCTGCCGCGGGTGTGCGCGGTGACGCGATCAGCACGTCATAGGCTTTCGAGGCCGCGGCCACATCGCCCGACGAGGCAGCAACCGCCGCACGCATCTGGGCAATGGTGTATTTCTCGTATTCGGTTTTCCCCGGAATCGCATCAGCCGCGTTCACAGCGCTCATGGCCTTGGCGTAGTTTTTAGCGCCCAGAGCCGTTTGCGCTTCCTGCAGGGGTTTGCCGACCTTGGCACTCAGCTGGTCTTCAGCATGAGCGATCGTGACGAGCGAAGACCCGATGACCGGAACGAAAGAGGAGGCTGCCAGAAGCGAGCTGGCAACCAGGAGGGCGCGAGAACAACGGGGAAAACGCACTTACTGTCCTTCCATGAACTGGTCTTGACCGACGATACCGAGCTTGGTGATGCCAAGACGCTGGGCGTCGGCAAGCACATGGGCAACCGTCTTGTAGTCTGCCAGGCGATTGGGGTGAATATGCATCTCGGGCTGATCGGGCAGGTTTGCCGCGTTCATGAAACGCGCCTGAAGATCGGCTTCGGAGGAGACGGGTTCGCCATTCCAGCTGATGGAATTGTCGAAATCGACCGCAACCGTGACAACCTTGGGCTCTTCGGTGCTCGGCGGCGGATTGCCCTGCGGCAGGTCCAGCGCGACCGAATGCGTCTGAAGCGGAATGGTGATGATCAGCATGATGAGCAGCACGAGCATGACGTCAATCAGGGGCGTCGTGTTGATATCGACGATGCCCTCGTCTTCATGCGTGCTGTCGGATCCGACGCTCATGGCCATGAGAGAACTCTCCAACAGGCGGAAAGCCGGCCAAGACCGGCATCCGGAAAAAACGGAGCCGGAGCCCCCTGCGACCCTGCGGGATCAGCAGAAGGCTCCTGAAGCGGGGTCCTGACCGAAATCAGGAGTGAGGCTGCTCGGTAATGAAATCGATGCGATAGATGCCAGCTTCCTGACAGGTCGCGACGATTTTGCCGACAGCTTCGTAACGGGCTTTGCCGTCACCCCGGATCTGGATCTGGGGCTGAGGCTTGATGACTGCGACCTTCTCGAGACGATCGAGCAGATCCTGATGACCACGCAGAGGAACTTCGTTCCAGTACGCCTGACCATTCGCCGTGACCGCCAGGACAATATTGCCTGGCTTGGTCTGGGTCGGCTGGTTGGCGTCGCGCGGCAGCTGCACCTTCACGGAATGCGTCGCAACCGGGATGGTGATCAGGAAGATGATGAGAAGAACGAGCATGACGTCAACGAGCGGCGTCGTGTTGATCGCCGAGACGACTTCGTCTTCTTCACCACCCCCACCGACGTTCATCGCCATGATCAGGCAACTCGCGAGCTGGTGGTCGTGGTCGTCGGGCTGTGGTCAGGGCTGACCGTCGGGGCAACACCGTGACGGAAGCCACCCAGCAGGACGGACTGAACGTCGGCAGCAAAGTTGCGTACGCGGTCCATGGCGCCCTTGTTACGACGGACGAGCAGGTTGTAGCCCAGAACCGCCGGAACAGCGGTGGCAAGACCGATAGCCGTCATGATGAGCGATTCACCAACCGGGCCGGCAACCTTGTCGATTGAAGCCTGACCTGCAATGCCGATGGCGGTCAGGGCGTGATAGATACCCCAGACGGTGCCGAACAGACCGACGAACGGCGAGGTCGAACCTACGGTGCCGAGGAAGGCGAGGCCGCCCTGCAGACGCGTATTGATGGTGTCAACCGAACGCTGAACGGACATGGCGGTCCAGCTATGCAGGTCGATGGCGTCGCGCATCGAGCCTTCATGGTGCTCGGCAGCCACAATGCCGGTTTCGGCAATGTAGCGGAACGGGGAAGCCGGCTTCAGGGAGGCAGCACCCTCCTGAACGGTCGGCTTGGTCCAGAATTCACGTGCAGCTTCCTTGGAAGCCGAGAACACCTTGGACTGTTCCAGGAACTTGGTGACCATGATGATCCAGGTGCCTGCGGACATGATGACCATGATCAGCAGAACGCCACGGGCGATGGCGTCACCGTTGGACCAGAGAGCGCTCAGGCCATACGGGTTTTCCTGAGACTTCGGCGCGGTTGCCTCGGCAGGAGCTTCAGGAGCCGGAGCAGCGGCGTCAGGCGCAGGGGAGCCAGCGGCCGGAGCAGCAGCGTCAGGGGCCGGGGCGCCGGGAGCGGGCGCGGCCGCATCAGGAGCCGGGGCACCGGGGGCAGCCGGAGCAGCAGCATCGGGCGCTGCGGGAGCCGGGGCTGCAGCGTCGGGAGCAGGAGCCGCAGGCTGGGCAGCCGGGGTTTCCTGGGCAAGAGCAACGGCCGGCACGACCACACCTTGCGCCACGGCAAGCGTGACTGCCAGGGCCGGGGCGGCGAGAGCGGGAAGGCGGAACAGTCTCGTCATTAACTCCAAATCCTCTGAAAAAGAGCCCCTTCGAGAAGGACTCTGGCAGTGCCGCCCCGTTCTCTGCCGGGCGCGGCTTGGTTTCTCACTTTCCGGGGCGCGGAGGCTGCCTGCCCCCTGCCCCGTCGGAAGAAGAAGCCGGAGCCTCTCTTCCGTCATTCCGTCAGGCGACCGGTGCTTTCACGCCAGTCGCCACGCACTCAGTCATCACCCAGGGTGAAGTTGATGTGCAGAGTATGGTGATGCTCGACCACCGGCTGTCCATTCGTAACCGCGGGCTGGTAACGGGCCTTGCGGAGGAACTCCATGGCAGCCTCGACGAAGGCATGACCACCCGTCGAATTGGTAACCTGGCAGTTTGACGTGCGACCGTCGGTGCCGATGTCACAGGCTACGGTAACACTGCCTTCGCGGTTTTCTTCCAGCATCTCCTCGGGGAAGACCGGACGGGCACCGTTGATCGGCGAGGCACCAGCCGAGTGATCCGGCACAGGCGGGCCCTTCGGCGCTGCGGGAGCGGGCGGCGCATTATTGGCAGGCGGCACAGGTGCCGGCGGCTTTTCATGCGTGACCTGCTTGATCACATGCTTCTGTGGCGGCGGCTGAATCTGGATCTTCGGCGGCGGTATGTACGGCGGCGGCGGCGTCGTCATCTGCGGCGGCGGCGGCGGCGGTGGCGGCGGCGGTGGCTTCTTCGGCTCCGTAATGATCTTCGTCTTGATCGGCGGATGGAACTGTTCGACGATTTTCGAACCCAACCCGTTCACCAAGGCGTAGATCACAACGATGTGGAAAAGCACAGCGATTGCGATGCCGACGATGTACTTCGTCGGGCGTCGCTCCTGCTCGGCGTAGTTCATCGGTTGTGTCACTCCAAACCCTCTGTCCTGAGCCCCACACCTCTCTTGGCGAGAGGGGCGGACCGACTTGATAATATCGCAACCGCCCCATGCGACTTGCGTTCCGGTCAGGCGTCAGTCTGGCCGACACATCCCGAAATGTTTACCATGCTCCCAGCGCATGGCTCCCGTGCAAATTGGGCAAAGGTAAGGCACTGCTGTCAAGTCAGTTTCGTTTCGATCACACCGTTTTCCGACAGGCAAGGTTTTGCATACCAGCGGTGCGATGCTTTCAGACACAGTGAAACGGAACATTAATTCACTGCAAGAGTAATATTTATGAAACGCGCAAAAAGGGGCTGAAAGTCCTGCACCGCAAGAGATTCAGCCCCCTGGCGCCAAAGCCCTTTATTGGGCGTTGGCGCTGGCCTCGGAACGTGTTGCGCCTACGCGTTGGGCGAGTGCTGCAGACATGAAATCGTCCAGCGCACCATCAAGCACTGCATCGGGATTGCCTTTTTCCACCCCGGTGCGCAGATCCTTGACCAATTGATACGGCGCCAGAACGTATGACCGAATCTGGTGGCCCCATCCAATATCGGTCTTGGCTGCCTCGGTCTGGGCTGCGGCGGCTTCACGTTTCTGCAGCTCAGCCTCGTACAGGCGAGCCTTGAGCATCTGCATGGCCGTGGCACGGTTACGGTGCTGTGAGCGGTCGGTCTGACAGGCGACAACGATACCGGTCGGGATATGCGTGATGCGAATCGCCGAATCGGTCTTGTTGACGTGCTGCCCACCTGCGCCGGAAGCCCGGAAGGTGTCGACCTTGAGGTCGCCATCATTCACCTCGATCTCGATCGTGTCGTCTACCACGGGATAGACCCAGACGGACGCGAAGGAGGTCTGGCGACGGGCAGCGGCATCGAAGGGTGAGATACGCACGAGTCGATGCACACCTGCCTCGGTCTTGAGCCAGCCATAGGCATTAGCCCCCGTGACCAGAAGCGTGGCAGACTTGATGCCAGCCTGCTCGCCCTCGCTGGTTTCCATGATGGTCACCTTGTAGCCGCGCTGCTCTGCCCAGCGCGTGTACATGCGCAGCATCATTTCAGCCCAGTCCTGGGCCTCCGTGCCCCCTGCGCCGGCATTGACCTCGATATAGCAGTCATTGCTGTCCGCCTCACCCGAGAGCAGGCTCTCGATCTGGCGTGCGTTGGCCTGCTCGGCCAGCTTGCGCAGGGTCGCAACGGCTTCGGCAACCGTATCCTGATCCTGTTCGTCTTCGGCCAGCTCGACAAGTTCGAGCATATCGGCAGTGTCCTGCTCGATCTTCTCGACACCTTCGATTTGTGTCGCCAGCAGCGTCCGCTCACGCATCAGTTTCTGCGCGGCGTCTGCATCATTCCACAGGTCGGGGTCTTCTACCCGGTGATTGAGTTCGGCGAGACGTGTCTGTGCAGCATCCCAGTCAAAGATGCCTCCTCAGCAGTGCCACCGACTGCTTGATCTGCTCCGATAGGGCCTCGGTTTCGGCCGACATGATTCATGCTCCTGCGTGTTCGTTGGGTCTCAATAAAGCCCGCCCATGCCAATGTCACCCTGTGGCTGGGCATTAGGGGCCTGTTGTTTTTTGGGGGTACCGGAATTTTCGCCGCCTTGCTCGCTCAGCCCGGCCTGACTCGATGCCCCTGCCATATCGGTTTCCGTATCATACAGATCGGTCCCGGTATCGGCAGCCGTAAGTGCTTCCGTTCCCGCACCGAACCCGTGCAGGGCGATGCTCATGCCCGGCACCTGATCCGCCTTAAAGCCATCGACTGCCATCAGTCGGCCGGTGTCGTAACGAGCCAGGGTCACGCCCTCCGGCACACGGAAGTGCAGTTCGGGCCGCCCCTCAAGGGCCACCTTCATGAAACGGTTCCAGATCGGCCCGGCAATACGCCCACCCGTCTCGCTCTTGCCGAGCGATTGCGGTGTGTCGAATCCGATCCAGACCACCGTGACGATATCGGGGGTAAACCCGGCAAACCACGCATCGCGGAAGTCCTGGCTGGTGCCCGTCTTGCCTGCTATGTCACGTGTGATGCCCTGCCCCGCAATCGTGCCCGTGCCGCGCTTGATCACGTCCTGCATCATGGCCGTAATCTGATAGGCGCTTGCAGCACTGGCGACCTGACGGCGGTTGTCCTGCACCTGCGGCACCTCCACACTACCGGGTGCCGGGCCCGCAGGGGCGACAGGCGCCGGCGTGGATGGTGTGGTCACATCCGCGGGGTTGCCAGAAGGGGCGGCTGCAGGCGCCGCGCCGGGACCCACAGCCGGGGCCATGATTGCCGTCTGGTTAGGGGCCTGCATGGTCGTGCCAAGGGCGAGGCCCTCGGGCTTCCACAAGACACTGCCATCGCGATCCAGCACCTCGTCGATCAGGCTGGGTGTCACCAGCTTGCCGCCGGAAGCAATCGTGGCATAGGCCCCCGCCTCGCGCAGCACCGTGGTCTCGACCGCACCGAGCGCTGCTGGGAGCACATGCGGCATCTGGTCGACCAGCCCGATGGAGATCGCCATATCGGCCACGGATTTCATGCCCAGATGCGCTGCAAGGCGGATCGTCACGAGGTTGCGGCTCTCACGCAGGGCATCATGCAGGGTTGTCGGGCCCCAGTTGTCTTCCTCGTAATTCTTGGGATGCCAGTCACCATAGGAGACCGGTGCATCATCGAACTTCTCGGAGGGCGGTATGCCCTGCTCCATCGCATCGAGATAGACAAAGGGCTTGAACGATGACCCGGGCTGACGAAGCGCCTGTGTGGCACGGTTGAACTGCGATTCTTTGAACGACCAGCCGCCCACCATCGCCAGCACACGCCCGGTGCGCGCATCGAGACTGACAAGTGCGCCTTCAACCTTCGGAACCTGTCGCACGGCGACGCGACCGGACTCAGCCTGAGGCTCGATCATGATCACATCACCGGCGGCCAGTGTCCCGGCATTGCGCATCCAGCCCAGATCCTTGGGGATGACCTGGCCTTCCTGCTTTTCTCCATGTGAGAGCCAACCGACGCGCCCTTGAGCAGGGTTCAGGACGACAGCCAGACGCCACTGATCGATCATGCCAGCAGGAGGCGTAACGTCTTTCAGCGCCTCAACCCAGCCGTCACCGGCCACAGCATCGTGCAGCTTCGTCACAGGGCCACGCCAGCGGCTATGGCTGCGGTCGTACTCCATGAGCCCCTGACGCAGGCTCAGGGTCGCTGCGTCCTGCAATTTGCGATCGAGGCTCGTATGCACCTCAAGGCCGCCCTGCATGGCGCGGTCAGGCCCGTAACGATCAATCAGCTGACGGCGCACCTCGCTGCCAAACCATTCGGCATTGGGCAGCGGGCCGAAACGCACCGCATCATGCGGAATGAGAGGCTCTTTCTGTCCTGCTGCGGCCTCTTCGTGCGAGATGGCATGGATTTCGGCCATGCGGTCCAGCACCCAGTTCCGGCGCTCGATGGCACGCTCGGGATGGCGGTACGGGTTATAATTGGCAGGTGATTTCGGCAGCGCGCCCAGAAAAGCCGCCTCGGCATTGGTCAGCTGATCGAGCGGCTTGTTGAAATAGGTCTGCGCCGCTGCGGCTACGCCATAGGCCCCATTACCAAGATAGATCCCGTTGAGATAGATTTCGAGGATCTTGTCCTTGCTCAGCGTCTGCTCGATGCGCAGCGCAAGAAGGGCTTCCTTTTCCTTGCGCTCAAGCGTGCGGGCATTGCTGTTGAGCAGCATGTTGCGCGCAACCTGCTGCGTGATGGTCGAGGCACCCAGAGCCCGCTTGCTGCGATGGGTCAGGTTCGTCAGCTCGGCACGCATGATGGCCAGCGGATCCAGACCCGCATGGGTATAGAAATTCTGATCCTCAGGCGCAATGAAGGCATTTTTCACGCGCTCGGGAATGGCATTGATCGGAATATAGATCCGGCGTTCGGCGGCCAGCTCGGCCATGATATGATCGTCAGACGTATAGATCCGGCTGACGGTAGGCGGCTGATAGGTCTTGAGCGTATCGACGCTCGGCAGATCAGACGCGATGCGCTCATACTGGTGCCAGACGAACAGTCCTGATCCGGCCACCCCTACCAGGGCAATACCAGCGGCAACCGCAAGACCTTGGCGCCAGCGGCGGAAACGCGGACCACGAGGCGGCTGGCGTCCTCCTTCGGGGCCGCGTTGCCCGCCCCCCATAGGGACGCGCCCGTTGCCTCCGCCACCTTGGGCAGTCGAGAACCAGAACAGGGGGAACCCGGTGGAGGAAAGGGCGGTGGTGGCGTGGATCATGGCAAGCGTTCTAGCATTGTCCAGCGCCCTCGTCGCCCCCCGCAATCATGGCAGGAAAAGCCTTAATTTTCGGAACTTTTCCAAGCCTCGCGGCCCTGCTTGTCCAGCGCTGCGCACTCCTCCTCGCTCAACGTGATGGACGCGGCCCGGACATTCTCTTCCAGATGGGCGGGACTGCCGGTTCCGGGAATGGGCAACATCACCGGCGAACGGTGCAGAAGCCATGTCAGGGCAATCTGCCCCGGTGAGGCGTCACGGTCTTTCGCTATGGCATCGAGCACCGTGCCGGGGCGAGCCAGAGACCCGGCTGCCAGCGGAGCCCAGGGAATGAAGCCAATCTGGTGCGCCTCGCAGTAATCGAGCACATCCTCCGATTTGCGATCGACAAGATTGAAGCGGTTCTGGACAGTCGTCACAGGGAAGAAAGCGCCCGCCCGCTCGATCATCGGCACATCGACTTCGGACAGACCGACGTGACGGATCAGCCCCTCCTGCTGCAGTTTGGCGATGGCCTCGAACTGCGCTTCCGGCGGGCAGTCAGCCCCCACACGGTGAAGCTGCCACAGATCAATGCGTTCCACGCCCAGCCGACGGAGCGACATGAGCACGCATTGACGTAGATAATCAGGATGACCAACAGGACGCCAGATATCGGGGCCATGACGTGTCAGGCCACCCTTGGTGGCAATAACCTGCCCGCCATAGGGAAAGAGCGCCTCGCGTATCAGATCTTCCGAGACAAAAGGCCCATAGGAATCGGCCGTATCGATCAAGGTAATTCCCAGATCGCGCGTATGACGCAAGGTTGCGACAGCCTGCTCGTGGCTTTGTGGCGCGCCCCACACCCCTTTACCGGTAATGCGCATGGCGCCGAAGCCAAGCCGGACGACCTCAAGGTCACCACCTATGGCGAAAACGCCGGATTGGGCTGCATCAATGGATGGCATTGAGAGAACTCCGCATTGACTGGATACGCCATCAACGCAGGCAGACCAGACCGAGTTTGGAGAAATGACCCTGTCCATCCATTTCGTAGGGTAAAAAGCCCACCCCGAAGGAGATGATCCCGGCTGGGGACCGGGCTGACCAGCCCCCAGCCCCAAAATTACCCTGCGTTGACGCTCATCTCACCTTCAGCGCCCTCATCGGCACAGAGGTAGGGGCCTCCAGCGAGGATCTCAAGCGAGACGAGCCTGTGTTCCCCGCCGATTGTGTGCGCCAGGAAAAGAAAACCATTTCCTTTGGTCCAACGCGCTGCCCCCCCCGCATAATCATGCCAACCGTTCATTTCGCAGGGCGAAAGATGCCTGTCATAATCAACGATCTCGCCAGACACGAATTGCAGGATCTGTCCTACCAGCACTCCGAGGTCACGTCGGTCGTCATAAAACGGACCGATGATATCGCAAGGCCGCGCTGAGCGTGAGCGAATGGTCACGCTTTGAGCCGATGGCGGAAGCTGGAAGATATGCTTCGTGCCAGCAATACGCAGCGGCCGAATGATCACCCCGTCATCCGTCACTAGATGCAGATCAGCCTGATCGGTCAAAGCCTGTTCCAGCTTCGTAACTCCAGGCTGCATCATCTCGATACGACGATAGATCGGTTCTACACGCTCATGATCTGTCATAAGAGGCGCAGCCGCATCACGGTCCCAACTCAATGCCGCTCTCGCGGGGACTACACGAGAGGACTGAATAGTAAACATGCTCCGATTGCCGGTATCCAGATAACTTTCAGACAGAACACCATCAGCGACGACAACCGAATGGCTCTTCGTCTCGAAATGATAGAACGCATAATCGCTACGGGACCTGTCATAGAAGATCGAGCGACCGTTCACCAGCATACGCGCTGGAACGAAATGCCCGTCCAGCAACAAGCCATGCTCGGCGGTCACATAGAGATCACGAGCAGGCTTACCGGCCCCCAGCGCATCCTGCCGGATGCATACAGGATAACCCGCAAGATCATCCGGCAATGTCCGGTCAATCACGCAATGACCACTGCCAGTCCAGATCACCTCACTTAGCTGAGGCACACCATCGACAATCGTTGTAATCTGATCGCCTACCCGGATCTGCTCAACCGGCACTGTGCCTGCTGCGGTCTCGATACCGGTTCCGGCCAGGTAACACACAACCAGCGTAATCCCCGTACCGGAGTCGATGATGGAATAGCCGGTATTCTGAACATTCTGGATATTCAGTGTCAGAGTACGACCATCCTTGAGGTTGAGGAGCAGCTGGTTCGTATTTTTTGTGACTGAGGCTATCTGATCCTTTGTCAAACCTTCAATTTTGATTTTATCAGAAAGACTCTCGCTTGCGCCGTTGAACCCTGTAATCAGGGTAGAGGGGAGCGAACTGGCCGAGAGCGTCATCGTCGCATAGCTGGTGTCAGCGAGGTTAACCGTACCCCCCACATTTCCAGTCAGCTGTGCCGATGCCCCGGCAAGCAGGGAAACGGTGCCGACAATGCCACCCCCGTCACTCACGACGATAGTGGCACCGGATGTCACCGTCTGGTTTTGAACCCGAGCCTGAGAGCCCTGCACGTTCTCCACTGAACCCACACCATAGACAGTACCGCCTGATATGGTGCCGTAATTGGCAGTGGTCCCTGTCAATCGGGCACCAGTTGCACAATTAACAGACGAATCAGACTCCACTGAACAATTCAGCAATGTCGCCTGCGCCTGAGCAGTGGCTCTTACCCCACCGGTAAGATTCGAGCTCTGAGCAATCGCCCCCGTCTCCAATGTCAGCGAACCACCCAGAAATGTCGTCAGATAGGCACTGCCCCCCCCCTGGATCGTCGTTGCGCAGTTCGTTTGTGTACGCGCCAAGAGCGTACCACCTGGTTGAACCAATATGGTCGAGTTGATGTAGGCAACCTGCGAGACGATGCCGGGCTTAATTACGAAGTTTCCACCAGCCATATGACCTGATCCATTTTATTATGTTTTTTTCAGGTTATCATAATGATTTATGAAAACATAACTTTACCGTAAAACAATTTTATTACTTGATTTATACATAGTATTTCACGACGGAGCGGCACCCTGAACGCCGACTTGCAGCATGTAAAGCGCACTGCCCGCGCACATCACGATATGGTCGCGCTTCGGACCGGCAAAGGTCAGGTTCGAGCATCCCTGCGGCAGGCGAATACGGCCGAGCAGCACGCCCTGCGGGCTGAAGACGAACACACCGCACAGACCAAGCGGCCCTGTCACACCACACCATAGATTGCCGAAAACATCGGCCCTGAACCCGTCAGGGTTCATCTGCGCGCCATGAAAGCGCATGTCAGCAAAAACACGCCCATTGGCCAGACTGTCACCCTGCACATCGAACACGTGGATAGCCTGGTCACCGCCCTTTTTCTGACCCGGCCCTGCCGGGGTCGAGGCGATATAGAGCTTTCTGAAATCGGGGGAGAAGGCCAGACCATTCGGGCAGGTCACGTCCTTTTCCATCAGCACAGCCTTGAGCGTGCCATCCGGGGCAAGGCGGAACACGTGATCCTGCTGGCGCCTGACACCGCCGATCTCGCCAATCAGCTCACGGCCGATCTTCCACTTGATCTTGCCATCCGGGTTGGTCGGGCCGCCCGGTTCATCGGCATGACCTTCTGAGATGTTGGTTCCATAGCCCGGATCGGTAAACCAGATGCTGCCATCGGGATGCGGTACAACATCGTTGGGGGAGTTGAGGCCCTTGCCCTCGAATTTATCGGCAAGCACGGTCACGCTGCCATCATGCTCGAAACGAACGACACGACGGAAGAAATCCTGACAGGTGATCAACCGTCCCTGGAAATCGAAGCAATTGCCGTTGGCTGCATAACTGTCCGGACGGAACTCGGTAACTTCGCCCGTCTCCCAGATATAGCGCAGTGCCTTGGACTGCACGACGTCACTGAAGACCAGATAACGCCCCTCGCTGCTCCATGCAGGGCCCTCGGTCCAGTCGCCCTTGTCATAGATGCGCCGTATGGGGGCTGCGAAATAGGTAAGGTTACTGAAAGACGGATCGAGTGCGATCACATCGGGGTCGGGGAAATAGGCCGGTCCGGCCGACGCCCCCCATTGACGTGGCGGCTGACTGATTACGCTCGGCGGTGATGCCGTTACATCCGTGGCGGCACGTGCCGGCAGGGCAGCACAGACAGCGCCACCCAGCGCCGTCGTCAGAAACCCTCTGCGAGCGAGGGGCATCTTGAGTTCCATCATATCGTCCTGTGAGCGTTATCATTCCTGTTGCCATGCTAGGAACGTTCCGCATCGTAATCCGGACGGGAACAGTTTTGTATCAAGTTATTGTCAGCACGCTTTGTTGCCCGATCCGTGTCTCGCCTGCCTCATAACGGCCATGTGAAGTGCCTATGCAGGGCGTTCGCCGCATTGACTCGGTGCCATTGGGCGGTGTCACCTGAAAAGGTCAAAACCGTCTGCAAGATCAAGGACCCGGATACCCATGACTGCTGTCAGCCCTCTCGCCGGCAAGACGCTGGACCCCTCCGCCCTCGCCGATATTCCGGCGCTCATCGGGGCTTACTACAACCGCAAGCCTGACCCGGCCATTGCCGCGCAGCGCGTGTCCTTCGGCACATCGGGTCATCGTGGGTCGTCGCTTCATACCAGTTTCAACGAGAACCACATCCTCGCCATTGCGGAAGCCATCTGCCGCTATCGCAAGGACAAGGGTATCACGGGGCCGCTTTTCATCGGCATCGACTCCCATGCGCTGTCCGACCCGGCACAGCGCTCCGCCATCGAGGTCTTTGCCGCACACGGTGTGGAAGTCCGCATCGACTGCAACAGCCGCTTTACCCCCACCCCCGTCGTCTCGCATGCCATCCTGACCTACAACAAGGGACGCAGCGAAGGTCTGGCCGATGGTGTGGTCATCACGCCTTCGCATAATCCGCCCATCGATGGCGGCTTCAAATACAATCCTCCTCATGGTGGTCCGGCCGATACCGACATCACCAAGGTGATCCAGGATCAGGCCAACGCCTTCCTGACCGCAGGGCTCAAGGACGTGCACCGCCTGCCCTATGAGGAGGCCCGCAAGGCCGATTGTGTGCGCGGCCATGATTTCATCACGCCTTATGTGGATGATCTGGGTGCCGTGATCGACATGGAGGCCATCCGCAATTCCACCATCCGCATCGGCATCGACCCGCTGGGTGGGGCGGCGCTGGATTACTGGCCGGCCATCATCAAGCGGTATGACCTCAAGGCCACGATCGTCAGCACGGAACTCGACCCGACCTTCGGTTTCATGACGGCTGACTGGGATGGGCAGATCCGCATGGATTGCTCCTCCCCCTACGCCATGGCCCGTCTGATCGGCATGGGCTCGCAGTTCGATGTGGCTTTTGCGACCGATACCGATGCCGATCGTCATGGCATCGTCTCGCGTCCCGACGGGCTGATGAACCCGAACCATTATCTGGCCGTCGCCATCTGGTACCTGTTCAACAACCGCCCCGGTTGGAGCCAGGATGCCGGCATCGGCAAGACGCTGGTCAGCTCGGCCCTGATCGACCGCGTAGCCACCAAGATCGGCCGCAAGGTGGTCGAGGTTCCGGTCGGCTTCAAATGGTTCGTGGACGGGCTCTATAACGGCACGCTCGGGTTCGGTGGCGAGGAGAGCGCCGGTGCGTCGTTCCTTCGTCGCGATGGCAGCGTCTGGTCCACCGACAAGGATGGGCTCATTCTGGGACTGCTGGCAGCCGAAATCACGGCGGTTACCGGCAAGACCCCGTCCGAGCATTACAAGGCCCTGACGGCGGAGCTCGGTGCTCCCTTCTACCAGCGCATCGATGCCGCAGCGAACGCCGCGCAGAAGGCCATTCTTTCCAGGCTGACGCCGGAACAGCTGCCCATGACCCATCTGGCCGGTGACGCGGTTCTGGCCAAGCTGACACGCGCACCCGGCAATGATGCGCCGATTGGCGGGCTGAAGGTCACGACGGAAAATGGCTGGTTCGCTGCCCGCCCGTCCGGCACCGAGGATGTCTACAAGATCTATGCCGAGAGCTTCGTGAGCGAGGATCACCTGAAGCAGATCCAGAAAGACGCTCAAAGCGCCATCTCGGCCCTGTTCGACGCCTGAAGCCTCTCCCCCTCTCCGGTCCCGACCCTCTGACCGGAGAGGGCCCAGCCCTCATGAGAACAGGCGTCATGGGCAGGCTCTTAATGCCTTCGCGCCTGTTCTCGTGCTTGCCCCGGTATCACGATGGCTCTGTCTTCATAAGCCCGTGACGCACCCCCACCCTGTCGGAAAACGCGTTGCATCAGACCATGATCGCTCCATGATGTGACCTGTGTCGGCCGGCTTCGCCATCGGCCGGGTTCGGGCATGGAGTATTTAAGTCATGGCGCTGGCAAGACTTATTCTGACGCTCTGCGGCATGGGCACAGCCCTCGCGGCGCCGCCCTCGCCTGCCGGCGACTGGCAGGGCACCCTTGCCCTGCCCCAGGGGCAGTCCCTCCCACTTGTACTACACCTCTCGCCGCGGGCTGGCGCGCCACAAGGCGAATGGTCAGCCACACTCGATAGCCCCGCGCAGTCTGCTTTCGGCCTGCCTGTTCAACGTGCCACGCTGGAAGGACAGACACTCACCCTGGAGCTGCCCGGACTTTCAGCCCGCTATGTTGGCCCCTGAGCGGACTGGACAATGTTCTTGCGGGGACATGGTCACAGGGAGCCTCCTCCTTCCCCCTGCGCATGACCCGAGCGACCGGCATGGCGGCGGCGGCCGTGAGCGCGGCGCCTTCGCGCCCCCAGACACCGCACCCCCCTTTTCCCTATCGCAGCGAAGATGTCGCTTTCGATAATCCTTCCGGTCCGTCCCATCTCACCGGCACACTGACCTTGCCTCAGGGCAAGGGCCCCTTCCCGGCTGTCATCCTCATTACCGGCTCAGGGTTGCAGGACCGCGACGAGACGGTTGCAGGGCACAAGCCCTTCCTGCTCTGGGCCGACGCGCTCACCCGTCAGGGCATCGCTGTCCTGCGTCTGGACGATCGACAGAGAGGGGGCTCGACCGGCCCAGTCACGACCGCCACCACAGAAGATTTCGCCTCGGATATCGTGGCTGCACTTCGCTTCATGCGCCATCGCCACGATATCGATCCGCAAAGAACCGGCCTCATGGGCCATAGTGAGGGCGGCGTCATCGCGGCGATGATGGCTGCCCGTGATCGGCAGATCAGCTTTATTGTCATGCTGGAAGCCCCGGCCGTGCCGGGGCGACAGATCATGCTCGCCCAGAGACACTGGGCTGCTGCGGCCCGGCATGTGCCGGACGCTGTTTCCCGTCAGAGCGACGTCCTGTTTGAAACGGTGCTCAACGCCATGACACCACAGCAATCCCAGAAAGCCGCCGAGCAAGCTGCGAACGACGCGTGGAATCGCCTGAACGGGACGCAATCCGGCCTGCCGGACAGTCTGCATGATCTCACCCTGCCTGCCATACGCTTTTACGACCGCTACGATCCCGCCGTGGCTCTGTCGCAGGTGAGCTGTCCTGTTCTGGCCACCCTGGGCAGCAAGGACAGGCAGGTCCCCCCCGACCTCAATCGGCCCGCCTTGCAAAAAGCCCTGTCACGCAACCCACACGCCCGCATCGTCGAGTTCCCCGGTCTCAATCACCTGCTTCAGAAAGCCGAGACGGGGGATGTGAGTGAATACGCCCTGATCGAAAACGACATCGACCCGAGCGTGCTCAAAGCGGTAAGCGAGTGGATAAGGACCCAGACCCATCCATGACGGGCAAAGGGTCGCAGCCGTGCCGCCGCAACCCGAAATACCCGCCCGGCTCAATTGTAATTGCCTGACAGGCTTACCACCGCTGCGAAACCCGAACCGATGTCATAGGTCGGCTGGGAGCCTGTCAGACCACTCCCATAAACGCCGCGATGGGCTGTGGCAGCGGCAGTGTAGCCATAGACACCGGACAGATAATGCTGGTCGGAGATATTGATGAGATTGAGCATGAGCTTGGGCAGTACATGCCCGAATTTAGGCAGGCTGCGACCAAGCGAGATATCGGCCGTCATATAGGACGGGATGCTCTGATCGTTCATCAACGTGGCATATTGCGCGTCCGAGTAGCGGAGGTTGAATGTCCCGAAATTGGTCCCGTCATCATAGCTCAGCCCCATCGTGGCGAGAAATTTCGGCGCGCCGGGTTCCTGCTTGCCCTTGGTGGGCAGATAATCCCCCTGATAGGCGATATTATTGCCAATACGCGTCATCATGTACTGGCCCGACGCATAGGCGCTCAGATGGTGCCAAGGATGGGTCGCGAGTTCGAGTTGCACGCCATTGGCTTCCTGCCCGCCAGCATCAATCACCTGCGCCACGATATTGGTGGATCCAGGCTGATAGGTTGCACTCGTGATCTGATGATGGGTCATGTTGTAGTGAAAATAGGCGATATTCGCCATCATCGCGCCACTGTAACGATAACCGATTTCCTCGCCGATCATGTATTCCGGCTCATAGGGATCGAGCGGAGTGGACGTGGGCTGCCCATTCAGATGGCTGTACATCGAAACCTGTGAGTTCAGGCTGCTCGGCATACGATAACCTGTCGTGCCGTTGATATAGACCTGACTGGCCTGATCGAACCGGTAGCTCGCCAGAAATTGCGGGGCCGGTATGAACGCATTGCGCACGGATTTGTAGGGCGTGGCACCGGGCAGATCCATCGTGTACTGCCGGTTGAACATGGCCGTCTTGAGCCCGGCCTCAAGCACAAGACGATCGTTCAGGAGGCTCACCTTGTCATTGATCGCCAGTGTGTTGGCCTGTTGCAGGGCGTTCTCGGGGTCCTCGTTGATCGGCATACCGCCAAACGCCGTCAGATAGCCGGTTGAGCGCGTCCACTGCCCCTGTGCATTGATCGGATAATAGCGCTGATTCGAGGATTCATTGGCGTAGGAATACCAGTAGGAAACGCTCAGCGTATTGAAGGAATGCCTCCAGCTTCCCACCAGATTCAGCCCCGATGACAAGGTAAACCAGGGCTGATGGACAGCCGTACGGAGCGTTGCCGATGAGGGCGCGTAGCCATCGAGATGATCGTAGCGTTGTGTGCCGATATAGCCCCCCGAAACCGGTACATTGGCGCCCCAGAAATAGGGGCCGTTGAATTCGACCCCATAGGCTGTGGCATCGAGCGACAGCCCGTGATCGAAGCCGAAATGGTTCTTGAGCGCGCCAAAAACCGTGCCGGTATTGCGCTTGTTGATTTCATAAAAGCCCGGCGAGCTCGGATCCTTCGTGGTATTGTACCCCACACCATAAGTCCGCCACTGGCCGAGTGTCGGGTAAAGCCACGAGGTCTGATCGGACTTGGTATAGCCGAATATTGCTTCGGAATCGCTGTGCGTATTCCAGCTTTTGGTCAGAGCGGCATCCACATGCCAGCGGCTGACCGATCCGGGCCCGCGCCAGAGATTGCCGCTCGAATAGGACCCGGAGGCAAAACCATAAATCCCGCTATGACCGATCTCACCAGTGTCGTAACGCACGAATTCCTTGTTCAGGCTATGTGTCCCGCCAGATGCCTGTGCGAACAGGTTCTGATGGGTGGCAGGCTTGCGTAATGTCATCGAGAGTTGCGCCCCGACCGCGTTGTAGACGGGGGCGTTGACGTCTGCCGAACCCTGCATGACCGAAATCGACCCCATGTTTTCGGTATCGACCATCGACGGGGTGTAAACACTGTAGGTAAACGGATTGGCGGCCGGAATGCCCTCGTAGGTCACCCCGATTTCCGTCCGGTCCAGACCACGTATGTGGAAGGATTCGAAGGAGGCCGTCAGTGGCCCCTGACTCGATCCGACCACCCCCGGCAGATTGGCAATCAGACCCGTTGGCGTGGACATGGGCGATTGTTTTTCGATGAAATCAGCCGTGAGCGTGCTGATTGTCCTGGGGGTGAGGTGCTTCACCATCATGCCACCCCCGCCCTCACGATGACGCCCCGATACTTTCACCTGCTCTTCTTTTGCTGCCACCACCGGTTTTACTGCCATGACAGGGCGGGGCGAAGGTTTGACAGGTTTGGGCTCAGCCTGCGCACGGACGCTGTCGAGACACATCAGTGATACGGCAAACAGAAGCAATTTTTTCATCGGACCATCCGAGGGTTGCGGGAAGATGGTCCGGGATATGAAATAAGACGCGCCAGAAATATCCGTTTATAAAAATTTCATTGTTTTGACGTTATAATCTTCACGATTCACAACAACATTTTATTTTACAAATAAATAATAGAACATTTCCGCGTCACCGGCGCAGAAACGAACTACAGATCTGACCTGACAAAAAGAATACGCCGCACCACACCGTCGCGCCGGATCAGATGATATAGCGCCGCCAGACCATGCAGCAGGATCAGCGCCGCAAAACTCCAGACGACAGCGTGATGCACGTTACGCAAAACCGCCTCGTTTCTATCCGTGTGAGCAAGAGGCAGCAGCGGCCAGTCGAACCACCCGAAAATCGAAAGCGGCAGTTCCAACGTGGCGCAGGAAGCCAGGGCCCAGCCTGAAACAGGGGCAAGAAGCTGCAGACTATAAAGCGCCCCATGCACCGCATCGGCAAGCCGCGCCTGCCAGATGCTGGTCCCGAGGGGATGGGGCGGCGGCTTGTGCCCGAGGCGCCAGATCACGCGCAGCGCAACCAGCAGCAGGATGACCACACCCAGAGCGCGATGAGTCTGGAAAGCCGAAAATGCCGCTGTGTCAGGCAACCCCGCACGATCCATCGCAAAGCCGAGCAGGATCTGCCCGATCAGGAGCAGGGCGAGGCACCAATGCAGAAGAATGGCCACGAAGGTGTAGTGCGGTGGCCTTTCGCGCATTGACGCATGATACGTCCTGCCACCCTGCCTGACCGCCATCGGGTCAGCCTCGATCGAGCGTATCGAAAAGCTTTCTGAACCGTATTGCCGCTGCACCGGGCTGCGACACAGCCTTGGCCGCCGCTTCATTGTCCGGTTTGTCGACCACGACCATGCCCACCATACCCATCCAGTAATGGGGCAGGCATTTATAGCCATACAGGCCCGGCTTGCTGAACGTCACGTTCAGATCATGACTCATGGGGCCGGTAAAGGGGGCCGCACCCTCAGGCAGCATACCGGGAATCGACTGCACATTATGACCGGGGTCGGCAGCGATGAAATGCACCGTATCGCCCGTATGGATGTGGACGATGGCAGGATCAAAACCACGGCCACCATCGGGCGCATGGCTCAGCATCCTGACCTCCACCGTCGCCGCATGAGCCGCGCTGAGCGACGCGGCACAGATCAGGATCGCACCGGTCAGAACCATGAAGAATGAGGGAAAAAAGGCCTGAAGAACCCGCGGCGGGGCAATCAGGCGTGAAAAAAGACGGGTCATTTGAATGGTCTCCCCGAAGTGAGAGGCGCAGGGGGCAATCTGGCAGGGATCCGGCGAACGGCCCCTGTCTCGCAGCCCATGTCTTGCGGCCCCTGTCTCATGGCCCCGGCTGGATGCCAGACGGGGCCGTGCGCGGTCATTACTGGCGGTGCAGGTCGAAGCGATCGAGCGTCATGACCTTGGTCCAGGCGCTGGCGAAATCCTTCACGAATTTCGCCTTGGCATCGTCAGAGGCATAGACCTCCACAACGGCGCGCAATTCGGCATTCGCACCAAAAATCAGATCGACCGAGGAGGCCGTCCAGCGCGGCTTGTTCGTCTCACGATCCAGCCCGTCATACACGCCCGGCTGCGTCGACTTCTCCCAGCGCGTGGACATATCGAGCAGATTGACAAAGAAGTCGTTGCTCAGTGTCCCGGGACGCGTGGTCAGAACACCCTGCGCGGAGTGGCCGGTATTGATGTCCAGAACACGCAGGCCGCCCAGAAGTACGGTCATTTCCGGTACGCTCAGCGAGAGATTGCTGGCACGATCGACAAGCATCTGCGTGGGTGATTTCTCATCCGGCTCGGCGCGATAATAGTTCCGGAAGGCATCGGCGCTGAGGTCCAGCAGGGCAAAGCTCTGCTTGTCCGTCTGCTCGGGACCGGCATCCACACGGCCTGGGGCAAAAGGCAGATCCAGCGCGACACCGGCTTTGTGCGCCGCCTGCTCGACACCCACATTACCCGCCAGCACGATCACATCGGCCAGAGACACCTTGCGCCCATGATGCGCGCCACCATTGAAATGCTGCTGCACCGCCTCGAGCTTCGGCAGAACGGATTTCAGCTCTGCCGGATCATTGACGGCCCAGTCATTCTCGGGAGCCAGACGGATACGGGCCCCATTGGCCCCGCCGCGATGATCGGAGTCACGGAACGATGCGGCAGAGGCCCAGGCGGTCTTGATCATCTCGCGCTCTGTCAGCCTGGATGCCGCGATTGCCTTCTTCAGCTCGCGAATATCCGCCGCATTGACCATTGCGCCCTGAGCCGCAGGAAGCGGGTCCTGCCACAGGAAATCGGCCGCCGGGACTTCTGGCCCGAAATAGCGCGATTTCGGCCCCATGTCGCGATGGGTCAACTTGAACCACGCATGGGCGAATGCATCGGCAAACTGTTCGGGATGCGCGGCCCAGCGCGTGATGATGGCGCGATAGGACGGATCGGTACGCAGCGCGATATCGGTCGTGAACATCATGAGCGGATGCAGCTTGTTCGGATCGCTTGCATCGGGAACGATGTTCTCTGCGTCTTTGGGGACCCATTGCGTGGCCCCGGCGGGGCTCTTGGTCTTGACCCATTCATGACCCAGCAGGTTGTCGAGATATTGCGAGGTGAAATGGATCGGATCAGCCGACCATGCGCCCTCGAGCCCGCTGGTAATGGCATCGGTCGCCTTCAGCTTGCCCTTTACGCAGTGATTGGCCCAACCCAGACCCTGCTGCTCGACAGGAGCCGCAGCGGGGGCAACGCCCACGCATTTGGTGGCCGAGGCCGCACCATGCGCCTTGCCGAAGGTATGGCCGCCTGCAATCAGGGCAACGGTTTCCTCGTCATTCATCGCCATGCGCCCAAAGGCGAGACGGATCATCTGTGCTGCAGCTGCCGGGTCCGGCACACCATTCGGGCCTTCCGGGTTCACATAGATCAGGCCCTTGGTGGTCGAGGCCAGAGGCTTGGGCAGGTGGCCTCCGGGCTCGACGCTGGATTTCTTGACCTGTGAATCGACGTTCGAGCTCATGAACTGGGTGCCGGGGCCCCAATAGACCAGCTCGCTCTGCCAGTCATCGGCACGACCACCTGCAAAGCCAAGGGTCTTGAAGCCCATGGATTCGAGCGCGACATTACCCGTCAGCACCATCAGATCGCCCCATGAGAGATCGCGACCATATTTCTTCTTTACTGGCCACAGCAGGCGACGCGCCTTGTCGAGGCTCGCATTATCGGGCCAGCTGTTCAGCTGCTCAAAACGCTGCTCGCCGCCCTCTTCGCCCCCTCGACCATCCATGGCGCGATAGGTGCCCGCTGCGTGCCAGGCCATACGCACGAAGAACGGGGCGTAGGTACCATAATCGGCAGGCCACCAGGGCTGAGACTGGGTCAGGGTCTTGCGGATATCCGCCTTGACGGCAGCCAGATCGAGCTTGCTGAAATCACGCGTATAGACAAAATCCGGCCCATAGGGATTTGATTCGCTGTCATGCACACGCAGCGGCGACAGGTTCAGACGTGTTGGCCAGTAGAATTCATTCGGGTTCTCGATCCCATCCGCCCGCGCTGCATGAGGCATGGCGGTAAGAGTTGTGGTTGCGATCAACGCCGCCATACCGAATTTCAGCAATCTCATTTCCGGACTCCAAAACAATCACGAATGACCCACTCTTGTTCCGGGTCATTACTGCTGTTTCTGTCCTATGGACTTCGTTCTTATTGATCCAACCGTTTGTCTCTATATCTCTGACAGGAAAAACCCCGATTCTGTAATTGCCATGACGAGAAGATTTTCCCACCGTGTTTATCCACGAGGAAAAATGCCCTGCCTCACCAGACAGGACACGCCGTAATCAGAGATCAGAAAATGTTCGGAGGGGTGTTACCAGCCGGGCTGGCCAATCAGCGCATCGAATATCCGGGCCGGTGTGTCACGACGCAGGATACCAGCCAGTTCGGCCCCCAGACAGGCCGCCTCATCCACGCTGCCCTTGAGGGAACGGCGCAGCATGAAACTGCCATCCTCAGACGCCACAAGCCCATGCAGGGTCAGAACCTGCCCGGCGATGGTGGCATAACCACCCACCGGCGTCCGGCATGATCCGTCCAGACCGGCCAGCAATGCACGCTCTGCCGTTGCGGCATAACGCGCGGTCCTGTCCTCAAGCGCAGGCATGAGCGCGCGAGCGCCCGAGTCACGACGGCGCAAGGTGATGCCGATAATCCCCTGACCACAAGCCGGGATCATATCGTCGGGTTGGAAAATCAGATCGACCCGTGCCCCCATGCCAAGACGTTTCATTCCGGCGAGCGCCAGGAATGTGGCGTCGCACGCCCCGGCCTCCAGCTTGGCCAGACGCGTCTGGACATTGCCGCGTATGAGGCAGAAACGCAGATCGGGACGGCGCGCGAGAAGCTGTGCCTGACGCCGTACCGAAGCGCAGCCAATCAGGGCGCCTTTTGGCAGGCAGTCCAGTGGATCACCACCGGGGCGGACAGCATCGCGATCACGTAGAACCAGCCCGTCACGGGGGTCTTCACGACGCAGGACGCAACCCAGCATCAGATCGTCCGGCAGGAAGGTTTCCAGATCCTTGAGGCTATGCACGGCAAAATCGATGTCGCCCGCCCTGAGCGCTTCATGGATTTCACGGGAAAACAGCCCCTTGCCGCCGATTTCGGCGAGACGCCGTGCCTGATCACGGTCACCACGGGTCGAGATTGGATGCTCTTTCACCGAGCCGAAAATTTCCAGAAAGGGAAAGGCCTCGCCCAGCTGCGCCATGAAGCTGCGCGTCTGTACCAGCGCCAGAGGCGATGCACGCGTGCCAACCCGAAGATCACGCCCGAAAACCGGATGCGGCGGCGGCCGAGACGACAGGGTCGCGGCAAAATTCAGATCGGTCATCAGGGAGGAGGCGGGCAGGATGGTCATAATCCCCAGCTTAGTACCCCGACCATTCCAGGTGTAATTGTTTGTTATGCGCTCAGTGAAAGGATTTACCTGTCAGAGCCGGAGTATTCTGCGCAGGACGCTGGCTGCCCCCCTTTCTGTGGCCGCTCCTGCCTCGTGTCTTCGTCGCAACAAGTTACGTCGATGTGACGAAATCATGGGGTTCGAGAGGCATTCGCTCTTTTTGATGAGAATGATTCTTATTATCATCAAAAAGATCTCCATCGAAAGGCTTTCTCATATGCCCTCCCTGCCCGCTGTTCTGTCACAAGGCCGGAATATCCCGCTGACCGGAACCCTTCTGCTTGCCCTGGTGAGTGGGATTCTCTTTCTTCCCGATACTGCGCAGGCCGAGGAAGAGAACAGCAAAACAGTTTCCACCTCACAGCAGGGCAAGAAAAAAGAAGCGCCACCCAATAATGAGACCGCAAACCCGACCGAAACGATCGTGGTTGTTGGAGACACGCTCGACCACCTGCAAAACACCAACAGCGCCGTAACGGTTTTGCGTCATCTCGACGCAAGCGAATACCGGTCGCTTTACGATGTGGTCAATCGCGTACCCAACATGATCGGGAATGCTGCTGATATTCCGACCATACGTGGCGTGACGGGCTCTGGCGCGGCAGGTGGTATCTTCAGTCTGATGTCAGGCAGTCGCCCCAGAACGGCGACCATTATCGATGGCCTGCCCGAAACCTATTCAGGTCAGCGTTATGTCGATGCCGGAACCTGGGATATGGATCAGGTCAGCGTGCTGCGCGGCCCTCAGGCCACGACACAGGGCCGAAACGCCATAGGAGGCGCCATCACGCTGAATTCCAAAGCACCGACGCAGTACTGGCAGGCTGGCGTCAGGGGCGGTTATGAAAGCGCAGGCAGCAAAGGTGTTTTTGCCGGGCTGCTCTCCGGCCCGATCATCAAGGATGAGCTGGCTTTTCGTCTCACGGCAGACGGCGTGCGCGGCGACAGCTACATCCGCTATCCAGGTAGTGGTTGGCCTTTCAACCCGCATGAGGTGAGCCAGACCTCGATACGCGGCAAGCTGCTCTGGACCCCGAAAATCCTGCCTGCGCTCAAGGTCACGCTCATGGGCTGGCATCGCGAGCAGCACGGCGAATATCTCTACACCGCCACGGGGCCCGACCTGTTTCGCTATCGCTTCGATAATACGGATATGAACACGCGCATCTCGGATTCGAGCATCGATCAGGCAAGCCTGCGCGCCAGTTACCGAATCTCCCCATCCCTGACTAATGAACTGACCTATGGCCATGTCTGGTATGATGCGCTGTTCCATCAGGGTAATGCCATCGGCAGCGCCAGCAGCCTTGGCCAACTTGCCCTGCGCGAACAGAACAATACGGTCGAGGACAGGCTTGTTCTTGCTCCGGCGCAGAGTCATTTCAATGGTGTCGCCGGGTTCTATTACTTCAACCGCGACCAGAATATCCGATCTGATATGGGCGTAAATGGCCCTGACGCCGAACGCACCTACGCAGGCTATGTTGACGGAACACTTCATCTTATCGGCGGGCTGAGCCTGATCGCGGGCGGGCGCGTCGAACGTGAGGAGCAGGCGCGCAATGTTGCCCTCTCATGGGGCAAGGTCGCGCTCAATGCCGGAACCACCATGTTTCTGCCGAAAGGTGGATTGAGCTACAGCTTTACCCCGGTAACCAGTGCAAGTTTTACCGCACGACGCGGCTACAACCCGGGAGGTGGCGCCATCGACTGGGATAATGGTACCTATTACCAGTACGGCAAGGAAACGGTAACGACCTATGAGCTTGGCGGCCATACCGAACTCCTGAACCGCAAGCTGAGCCTGAACACCAATCTGTTTTACAATGATTATCACGACTATCAGGATCTGCTGAACTATACCTTCGTCAATATCCCGCATGGGCGCAGTCTGGGCCTTGAGCTCGAAGCGATTTACCACGTCACGAAAACCCTGGAGCTTTTCGGCGGACTTGGCCTTCTGGACACCAAGATCCTTGATGCCCCGGCAGCCTATCATTCGGTCGAAGGTAAGAAATTCAGCAATGCCCCCTCGGCAACGCTCAATATCGGCATCGAGAAAAGCTTCAGAAACGGCCTGTTCATGGGGGGGAATTTCAACCGCGTCGGCAGCTACACCTCGCAGGTGGAAAGCGGCACGGGGCTGGTGGCAGGAGACTATAATGTTCTCAATGCCCATATAGGCTATCGCACGCGCCATTACACAATCCGGTTCTATAGCAAGAACCTGACCAATGAGAACATCCTGTTCAGCGGCCGCACCAACTGGGCTGGTCTTCAGGCCCAGATCGGCCAGCCACGCACCTTCGGCTTTACGATCGACGGGCGCCTCTGACTCGCCATCGACATCACCTGCCCTGCCATGACACGGCAGAATTGGTCATGATTCAGCCAGCGCGCCGCTCAACCCGGCATGGCGATTACTTCTTGCACGATTACGCAGGGCTTTCTCGAGATGTACCAGATGGTCCTGTGTGATGCGTATGGCCTCTTCCCGATCCCCACGCTCCATGGCCGAAATCAGCTCGCCATGATCGTTGCATGAATGCTGGGCGTCTTCTTCCGATTGATACAGGGCAGAAATCAGCACGGTACGCGCCGTCAGATTTTCAAGAATATCAGCCAGAATCGAATTGCCCAGCACATCGGCCATATGCACATGAAAATGGCCGAGCAGGTAAGAGCGTCTCGCCAGATCCTGCCCCGCGATAGCCGCCTGCTGTGCTTCATGATGCAACCGCAACCGCGCGACCGTCTCTGGCGAGATAAGCACATGATCCATGATCAGCCCAGTCTCGACAGCGCGCCTGGCCTCGATAATCTCACGCGCTTCAGCCACGGTCGGCTCAATGACGAACCATCCGCGACGCGGTGAAACATCGACCAGCCCCCTGCTGCTGAGACGGATCATCGCCTCGCGCACCAGCGTGCGTGATACACCAAAGATCTCGCCGACCTCCTTTTCCCCAAAGCGTTCGCCTGGCGCGATTCGCCCTGAAAGCACGGCGTGGATGATCCGCTCTTCAATCACAAGGCCGCTGGCACGTTCCGGGTCGATTTTCTTGTGTAGCATAAGTGTTTTATGCGCCGGACGAGAACTCATGGCAAGCACCGCGCATCGTATCGAACCAGCAATGTCCCACACAGATTTTACAAATCTTTCATTTCGCTATGGAACTGTTCCAATTTGTATTCTAGATAGTATACAAGTTTGTCTGGATAAAAATAATACAGTCGGAGCTGTCCATGTCCCCTCTGAAGTCCCGCCGCCCCTCGCGTATGATATCCTGTCGGACAGTTCTGCTGGTCTCAACCATTGTCGCCTCGTCATTGCTCGCTGTCGCCACGACAGAAGCTCAGGCGGCATCCTCATCCGCGCACGCCAAACCGGAGCGGCACGCTAAGGCACACCCTCATGCGCCGCTCAATGGCAGCAGTGAAACCGTGCATGTCTCGGCGCGGCGCGGCGTAACCAGTGCAGGTCAGCATGATGCTCATTCCGAAACCGTTCTGTCCCGTCAGGAATTGCAGAACCGGAACGTTCGGCAGCTGACAGATATTGTGCGCGTGGCGCCCAACCTGACCATCCAGCCGAGCTTTGGCAGCGCCGCCCTCAATTTCGCCCTGCGTGGCGTGGGGCTGATGGATTTTACCCAGAACAATACCCCATCGGTCATGCCCTATGTCGATGGCATCGCCTATCCGGTCAGCATCATGACCACCGGTATCCTGTTCGATATGGATGACGTGTCCGTCGCCCCTGGTGCCTCGGGCTTCACGCATGGTCAGCCGACCACCGGCGGCGAGGTCAATTTCCACACGGGCGATCCGACGCAGCAATTCCATGCGGGCCTGACGGAGGATATCGCCAGCTACGGGCGCAATCGCGTCGAGGGTTTTGTTTCTGGGCCACTGTCAAAAAGCGTGTCCTATCGTATTGCCGGGCAGTCCCTCACGGGGGGAGGCTTTCAGCACAATGCGCAGGGCACAGGTTACGGCAACAGCAATATCGGCGCGTTGCGCGGCAAGCTGCGCTGGAAGATTGACGAGACCTCGCGCCTTGATATCGGGGGCCACTGGACAACCGACCAGTCGGAATCCTCCTCGGGTCACAATCTCTACAATTCCTACGGCGTCCCCATCACGGGAGATATCTACCAGACGGCATGGGGTCTCGACCCGCGTTTTGCCAAGATCATTGGCATCAATCCCAACAATACCAAGCCGCGTGAGGATAATCTCTTCTGGGGCGCGAATGTGCGCTACACCAAGGAATTCAACTGGGCGCGTCTGTGGTCACAAAGCGCCTATGAGATGGTTGACGAGCATGAGCTGACGAACCAGACCAACTCGGTCAAATCCTACGGCAACATGTTCCGCAACAACCAGACCAATGTGTTTTCGCAGGAAGTAAAGCTGGAATCGCGTGACCCGAAAGCGCGCTTCCACTGGGAGACGGGTCTGTATTACAGCCGCTCGCGCATGGCACAGAGCTTCTGGTACGACAGCTCTGATCGTCCCGGCACCACGCCGCTGAACGAGACGTCCTATCGTCAGAACCAGCAGAACTTCAACCAGTACGTACAACTCAGCTATCGTATTCTGCCGAAACTCACGCTGATCGGCGCGATCAACCACGATTCCGACGACCGCCAGATGCTCAATCTGACGAGCACCAACGTCAATCTGAATACCGGGCTTGCCACCTCGCAAACCAATTTCGGCAATGCGGGCGCGCTCACCAATCAGTTCGGCGGACGCGTCGGGGTCCAGTATCAGGTTACGCCCAGCATCATGGGCTATGCCATCTTCTCCAAAGGGTTCAAGCCCGGCGGCTTCTCGGCCAATATCACCCAGAACGCCAATCAGCTTCGCCCCTTCAAGCCTGAATCCGTACTTACTTATGAAGGCGGCTTCAAAACCATGCTGTTCAACCGCCGCCTGCGCTTCAATGCGGCTGGGTTCTATTACGATTATCGCGACCAACAGATCCTTGGCAGCATTCTGGTGCCCCCCTATGGCGTACTGGGTGGCTATGTAAACGCCCCGCGCTCCTATATCTACGGTGCCGAATTCGACATGGAGGCCCATCCGTTTCATGGGCTCGTGCTCACCCAGAATTTTGGGTACCAGAATGGTGTGTACACACAGTTTCAGAGCCTGAACCGCAGCGCCACCACGGCACAATTTGCCTCTACCGGTGTCTGGTCGCCCGTCTATACCAACTACAATGGCTACAATATGGGGCTCGCCAACCTCACCCTTTCCGGCGCCGCGGTCTATAGCTGGAACGTATTTGCCGATTATCGCATGAGTTTCGACGTCGATTACAACTATCGTGGCGCGCAGACACAGCCACAGCATATCGGCGATGGCGGCATCTATCGTGCACCGGCCTATTTCCTGCTCAACTCCTTCCTGACCTTTGCGGCGCCCAAGCAACACTGGTCGCTTACTGTTTATGGGCAGAATCTCGCCGATCGGCGCTATTGGCTGTCTGGCGGTACGCAGGCAACCTTCTATGGGGTCATTCCTGGCCTGCCCCGTTTCGTCGGTGCGAAGATCAACGTAACCTATTGATCATCCGGCAAGACCAACCCTACGGCGGGGCCTGATCCCGCCCTGCTGACTGGAGAGTCGATTTGAGCACCCATGACCTGAAACGATCTAGCCGTTACCGCCCCGGTATCTTCGTTCAGGTCATTATCGCCACGGTGGCCGGCATAGCGCTCGGGCTGTTTGCGCCTCACCTTGCCCATCAGTGCCGCTGGCTGACCGATCTGTTCCTGCGTCTGATCCTGATGATTGTCGGGCCGCTTCTGTTCTGCATTGTCGTGAGCGGCATCACTGGCGCGGGATCTCTGGGGGCTGTCGGCAAGCTTGGAAGCAGGGCGCTCATCTATTTCGAGGCCATGACCACACTGGTTCTGCTGCTTTCGGTAGGAGCCGCCCTGTTGCTCCATCCCGGGCGCGGGATGAACTATACGCCCAGCCCTGAAGATGCGCATGCCGTTGCCAGCTATGCCGCAAACGCTCATGCCCTGCATGGGCAGGGCATCACGGGGTTCATTCTCAACCTTATTCCGCGCTCTCCCATCGCCGCTTTCGCGGAAGGGAACATTCTCCAGATCCTCTTTTTCGCGGTCCTTCTGGGGTGCTGTCTCTCCCGCCTTGGCGAAGCCGGGGCCCCTATCACCAAACTGATCGAGAGCTTTTCCAGCCTGTTTTCGCGTATGATGCGCGTCATCATCACCACAGCGCCACTGGGCGTTTTTGGTGCCGTTTCGACAACAGTCGCAGAATACGGCCTCGACGCCATCGATCATCTGGCGCTGTTCGTCATTCTGTATTTCAGCGCGATCGCCGTTTTCATTGTGTGCATTCTCGGCGGGTTGCTGGCACTTTGCAAAATCAACCCGCTGCACTTCGCCCGGTATTTCCGCGAGGAAATCCTGATCGTCACCGCCACGACAAGCTCGGACTCCGTGCTGCCCAGCATCATGACCAAGCTCGAAGCCATGGGAATTTCTCGACAGGTGGTGGGGCTTGTCGTTCCGGCAGGCTATTCGCTCAACCTCGATGCCCTGTCGATCTATCTCGGTTTTGCGGTGGTCTTTCTGGCCGAAGTCACCCACACGCCCCTTACGCTCACACAGATTCTCTCGATGCTGGCCACGGCCCTGATCACGTCGAAAGGCGCGCATGGCGTGCCTGGAATTGCGATCGTCGTGCTGGCAGCCACGCTGGCGGCAGCACCATCCATCCCGCTCTCAAGCCTTGTTCTGCTGATTGCCGTTGACTGGTTCAGCGGTATCGCCCGGGCGGTAGGAAACCTTGCAGGCAATTGCGTTGCGCCGGTTGTTCTTGCAGCATGGCAGGGCGCGCTGGACCGCGAACGGGCACACAAGATGCTCGGCACACATAACCGCTGAAACGGGATCTCATGGACACTGCCAATCGTTATCCGGCCCTTCGTCTGGCCGAAGCCTGTCAGGCAAAACTCGTCGCCGCCGGTGCACGGCCAGACGATGCTGCCCAGACCGTACGTGCCATGATGCATGCCTCACGCCTCGGGACAGACAGTCATGGCGTGAGACTGATCGGATATTACGTTGACATGCTGGAAAAGGGTGGCGTGAACAGGGAGCCACACCGCGTCTTTACCCAGACAGCCCCGGCAACCGGCCGTCTGGACGCCGATTTCGGTCTTGCCCATGCAGCATCCTATGAGGCGATGAATCAGGCGATCACTCTGGCGCGCCACGCAGGCATTGGTGCCGTCACCGTGCATCACTCGACCCATTATGGCGCTGGCGGGGCTTATGCGCTCGCCGCCGCTGAACAGGGCTTTGTGTCGCTGGTATTGAGCAATTCCGATCCTGCGGTCGCTCTCGCAGGGGGGCGGACCCCCTTCCACGGTACCAACCCGATCGCCATGGCCGCCCCCGTGCGCGACCGGGAACCCTGGCTGCTCGACATGGCCACCTCGTCCATTCCGTTCAACAGGGTCAAGCTGTACCGAAGCCTGGGCCTGCCTTTACCGCCCGAAGTCGCCCTTAACGAACAGGGACACCCGACACTCGATGCCAGTCAGGCCCGGTTTTTGCAGCCACTCGGCGGGATGGCCTACGGCCACAAGGGCGCAGCCCTGGCGGGACTCGTCACAATTCTCTCCGCCATTCTCTCCGGCGCAGACCCTGACCCCATCATGACCACAACGGCCCAGGCGCAGGAGGGTCACAAACCGCAGAATGTTGGTCACATCATGGTCGCCTTTGATCCGGCAAGATTTATCGGGCAGGCAGCCTTCGAAGCAGAAATGGCCCGCTATCTCGACCTGCTGCGCAATTCGCCCACGGCGGAACCGGACGTGCCGGTATGCGCACCGGGCGACAGGGAATGGGAGGAGGCGCAAAGACGTTTGCAGAACGGGATACCCGTCGATCCTGATACCGAGCGCCTTCTGGGACTGCCTGGCTGAGCACGAAATATATCCCGGATAAAATCGTCTTTGGAAACAGGAACTACCCTGCTCCCAAGGTCAGCCCCGTCAGATCCCGGGAGCCGCAAGACAACACCGATGGGGTACAGGTAACAGGCGCGCACTCATACCCCATCGCTGTCAGTGACTGACCTCTTTGCTGAACCTTTCCATCCATGAACGCCTCCAGTCGGCGGCCCGGTCCCGCGACAGATCCGTCTTGACGAAAGCTGAACGCATTCAGGCATGATCGATACATTTTTGTAACAAAACCCCCAGAGCCGTTTATTATATTATTCTCCGTTACACAAAAGATCCTTTTCATTTATTGCCCAAGCGCCTGCGGTATGATCGAATATTTCTTATTCGTATCATATCGATTTCGTCTCGAAGGGCGTCATTCATGCCAGAACACCTGTCGGCTTATAGAAAAAATCTTGTCGTGGCACTGATTTCGTCAACTGCCCTTTTCCAGATTTCATCATCCCCCGCCCTCGCAAAATCCTCCTCGGTTCATCAAGGCCAGGATCGCCACAAGCATCAGGTAGCAGGCACTTCCCCCTCTGCTCGGCAAAATGCGCCTGTGTCGCGTCCTGCGCCCAGTCGTCGCAAGGCTGCGAGCCCTCATGCCGAAGGCGGCAGTGAAGCCATTATCGTTACCGGCACACGCGCCTCAAATCGCCGGGTTCGTGACAGTTCCTCGCCCATCACGCTTTACACCCAGGCCCAGATGGAGCGCACGGGCGAGCTCAACCTTGCCAGTGTCCTGTCGCGTCTCGACCCGTCCATTACCGTCTCTGCGCTGGGCAATGATACCGCAGCCCTGACCTCATCCATTCGTATGCGCGGACTGTCAGCTAATGAAGTTCTGGTGCTGGTTGACGGCAAGCGGCGCAATATCACCGGCAATATGGCGGGTGGGACCACACCGGTCGATCTCAACATGATCCCGGCAGGGGCCATCGACCATATGGAAGTGCTGCGCGATGGTGCGGCTGCCATGTATGGGTCTGATGCCATCGCCGGCGTGGTGAACATCATCACCAAGAAGACTGATCACGGCATCCATACCTATGCCCAGACAGGCGCCAACGCCTATAATGGCGACGGGTGGCAATATCTGATCGGTGCCGATGGCGGCCGCAAATGGGGACAGGACGGCTTCGTTCATATTTCGGGCCAGGTCTACCACACCGACCATTTCGTGGCCGACAACAAGAGCACGCGCGACCATCGCTGGACCGCCAGTTCGAGCTGGCCTGCCAATTCGAACAAGATCGAAAGCACGCCTGAGGAAACACGCGAGAATCTGTCGATCGAATGGGGCAAGGATATTGTCGAGGGCCTGCGCACCTATGGACTGGTCACCTATGCCCATCGCCATGCCGAAGCCTACGAGAACTACCGCCTCCCCGGGGCCTCGGCACCGACCACGATCTACCCCTATGGTTTCTCCCCTCTGGAGACGATCGACGAAAACAATTTCCAGGCCAATCTTGGCCTGAAGGGCGATGATCTTTTCGGCTTCAGCTGGGATCTGAGTACGCTTTACGGGCAGGATGACGACGATATCGGCGTCAAGAACACCTATAATTCCAGCTACGCCAGTGTGTATGGCTACTCCCCGACGACCACACGTGCGGCGACCTACAGCATGGCTCAGTGGACGAGCAATTTCGACATGCGCCGCAATTTCAATGTCGGCATGGCCACCCCCATGACGTTCGCCATGGGTGCCGAACATCGCCTGGAAATGTACCATGTGGGCGCGGGCAATGATGCCTCCTACCTTTATGGTGGCACATCCGGCTATGCAGGCATCTCACCCGTCAGCGCGGGCGAATGGCAGCGTAATGTCTGGGCCGGCTATCTGGATGGCGATTTCCACCCGCTGAAGCATTGGGATCTCGATTTCGCCGGTCGCTTCGAGCACTACACCGATGCCGGCAATACCGAGACCGGCAAAATTACCACACGCTATGATTTCACACGCCGCATCGCCATCCGCGGCACGATCAGCACCGGTTTCCGCGCGCCGACACTGGCCGAGGAGCATTACAGTTCGCTCAGCGTTTCTCCGACCGGTGCTTCCGGCCTGCTCGGGGCCAACAGCACTGCGGCGCGCTCCATCGGGGCCTCATCGCTCAAGCCCGAGCGGTCAACCAGCGCTGAAGGCGGCATCGTGCTTGAGCCGATCGACCGTTTTCACATTTCTGCCGATGTCTATCAGATCAACATCCGTGACCGTATCCTGGCTGCCTCCAGCATCGCAGGCACATCGGCTCTCGAAGCCATTCAGGCGGCTGGTGTTGATATCGCAACAGGCGGCAGCGTCTCCCTGAGCAATATCAAGGCCTATTACTACGCCAACGCCGCCAGCACCCGCACGCAGGGTCTGGATATCCAGAGCGATTACCGCTTCCTGCTGCATCGCTACGGCTCACTCGATCTTTCCCTGCTACTCAACCTGAACCGCACCGTCGTCACTCATCTCAATACCAATATCTTTGGTAATCCTTTCGCCAACGCCCAGACACAGGCTTCGGCACAGGGCGTGCCGCGCTCCAAGATCATCCTCAATGCTCATTGGGATTACGGCAAATGGGGGGTCAATATCCGCGAGACGCGCTTTGGCTCCTACAAGACCCTGCTTACCTATGAAGATCTCGCACCGTCTTCCGTGCGCTATTCCACCACCACCTTCCTGCCCTTCGAAAATACCCCTGTCTGGACCACCGATCTCGAAGTGGCCTATCGCGTCAACAAGCACTGGCGTCTGGCGATCGGCTCGAACAACATCTTCAATCAGCGTCCCCGCATGGTGCCTGCTGTCGTGAATTATCTCGGGCCGAAGATCTACGATTCCGCCTCTCCGCTTTCCATGACCGGCGCGTATTATTTCGGTCGTGTCGATGCGAATTTCTAAGCCGCTCTGTCGGGCGGCGACAAAGCCCCTTCTCAAGGCCAGCGCTGCAACCGGGCTGGCTACCCTCCTTGTCGCAGCAGCCCCCCCTCCGGCCCATACAGGGCCAGAGAACGAGCCAAGGCCTGCGCATATCTTCGCGCCCATCGATTATCCGACCGCCATCAATCGCTATCGCTCCGCCGATGGAACGCCCGGGCCCGATTACTGGCACAACCGGGCAGATTACCGCATCGATGTCGCGCTTGATGCCCCTGCCCATCGCCTGACCGGGCAGGAGACCATCACCTACCGCAATAACAGCCCCAGCACCCTGAACGTGCTCTGGCTACAGCTTGAACAGAATATCTATCGCGAGACCTCACGGGGCGCAGCCGCCATGCCAGCGCGCTTCAGGGCGCATGGCCACACCGAGGGAATACAGATCGATCGTGTCGCGCTGCTTGACGCGCATGGAAAGGAAATCGCTGTCACGCCCCTGATTTCCGACACGCGGATGCAGATCGCCCTGCCCACCCCGCTTGCGCCTGGGAGCACCGTGAAATTCGCCGTATCATGGCATTACGAAGTCCCCGGAACATGGGGTGGTCGTACGGCCGTCACCCCGTCGCGGAATGGGGATATTTTCGAAATTGCCCAGTTCTATCCACGCATGGCCGTCTTTGACGATCTGCGTGGCTGGGACACAGCGCCTTATCTGGGAGGCGAATTCTATCTCGATTACGGCGATATCGATTATCGCGTCACGGTGCCGTCGAATTTCCTCGTTGTCGGATCGGGAGCGCTCCTCAACGAGAAAGACGTTTTGACGGCGCAGGAACGCCAGCGTCTGGCGCAGGCACGCATGAGCGAAAAACGCGTGCTGATACGCAATCAGGCCGATATCGAGGCTGCCTCCCATCGATCGGCGAACGGCACCCGTAGCTGGCATTTTTTCATGCCCAATACGCGCGATGTGGCCTTTGTTGCCTCTGCTGCCCTGCTCTGGGATGCGGCGAAACTCAATCTGCCGCCTCTTGCCCCGGCCCCGGGGCTGAAACCCACACCACGACTGGCCATGTCGGTTTACCCCGTGGAGGGCATCGGCCCACAGGCCTGGGACCGATCGACAGAATATGTGAAGCACAGCATCGAGTATTTCTCGTCGAGCTGGTACCCCTATCCCTGGGCCACAGCGATCAATGTCGGCGGTCATGGCGCTGGAATGGAATATCCCGGCATCGTTTTTGACGGCATGCAGGACCGTGATGCCAAGCTCTTCTGGATCACTACTCATGAGCTGGGCCATGGGTGGTTCCCCATGATTGTCGGCAGCAATGAGCGCCGCCATGGCTTCATGGATGAAGGGTTCAACACCTTCATCGACTCCCTCGCCTCCCGACACTTCAACAAGGGAGAGTTCGCCCCCAAGCAGGATGGCGAATATGCCCCCGACACGGGCAAGCCAGCGGATGACATCGTCAAAATCCTGAAAGACCCGGTCTATGACCCGCTCATGACCTCGTCCACCATTCCAGGTCATGGCAATCGTCATGCCATGGCCTATTTCAAGGCGGCCTACGGTCTCGAATTGCTGCGCAGTCAGATCCTGGGGCCGGAACGCTTTGACCGCGCCTTTCGCCATTACATCGCCGTATGGGCCTACAAGCACCCGACCCCTTCGGACTTCTTTCGTCTGATGGAGAGCGATGCCGGTGAAGACCTCTCCTGGTTCTGGCGCGGCTGGTATTTCGAGAATCGCAGCCCCGATTATGCGCTCGATGCCATCGATTATACCGACAAGGACCCGAAAAAAGGCGTCTCGCTGACCATCATCAACAAGGGATGGCTGCCTTTGCCGGTCACGCTTGCCGTCACCCGTGACGATGGCAGCGTTGAACGCCTTGTTGTTCCGACAGAAGTCTGGAGCGGCGGCAATACCCATGTCGTGACGCTCAAAGGCGGTAGCCCGGTACGGCGCGCCACCCTCGACCCGGATCATGCCATTCCGGATATCGATCGCAGCAATGATGCGCTCAGCCCGGCGCCACGCCCCTCTTCACCCGCTTCTTCTCACTGAATTCAGGACCGTCTTATGTCTTTCCCTGCCTCAACGCCAAGCCGCTGGCGTCAGCTTCTGTCTGCCTCCGCCCTGTCCTGTGTCGTCACGCTCTCGGCCTTCGGCTCTGCCCAGGCAGCCCCGGGTGGCGACGCGCTCAATTTTGGGGGCGCCGCGACCAGCCGCCCCCCTATTCCCTCGACGCAGGGCGCGCATGGGATGGTGGTCTCGGCGCAGCATCTGGCATCCGATGTTGGCGCAAAGATCCTGCATGACGGGGGGAATGCTGTCGATGCGGCTGTTGCAGTAGGCTATGCGCTGGCTGTGGTCTATCCGGCCGCAGGCAATATTGGTGGCGGTGGGTTCATGACCCTGCATACACCGGATGGCAAAGCCTTTTTCATCGATTTTCGCGAACATGCTCCGCTTGCCGCCACCGAGACGATGTATCAGGACAAGGACGGCAAGATCATCAAGGGGCTCTCGACCATCGGATGGAAATCGGTGGGCGTGCCCGGCACGGTGGCCGGGCTCGATCTCGCGCTGAAACGCTGGGGTCATCTGACAAGGGCTCAGGTCATGGCACCCGCCATCGCTCTGGCCGGTAAAGGCTACATGCTCGAAGAGAATGACGTTCACCTGCTGAACACCTCGACCAAGGCCTTCATCAACGATCCCTACGCCTCAAAAATCTTTCTGCGCACCGATCGCAAGCCTTTCATGACTGGCGAGCGCTTCAGACAGACCGACCTTGCCCGCTCGCTGCAGGCCATTGCCGACAAGGGGCCGGACGTCTTTTATCGTGGCTGGATTGCTGAAGAAACGGTGCGTGTCAGCAAGGCGAATGGTGGCCTGCTGACCATGGCCGATTTCGCCGCCTACAAGCCACGCATCATGGCGCCCATACGGTGCAGTTATCGCGGCTATCAGATTGATACCGCCCCCCCGCCGAGTGGCGGCGGTGTGGCATTGTGCGAAATGCTCAATATCCTGTCAGGCTACGACCTCAAATCCGAAGGGCTCTACAGTGCGCGCTCGACACATCAGGAAATCGAGGCGATGCGTCACACCTACTCCGACCGGCGCGATCTGGGCGATCCGGCTTTCGTCAGAAACCCTGTGGCGCATCTGATCGACCCGGCTTATGCCGCAAAAATCCGCGCCGCCATTCCGGCCGAAGACGCGGTGCCTTCTGTCAGCCTCGTGGCGGGCGACCCCCAGCCTGAAAAGCGGGAAACCACGCAATATTCGATCATGGATCATTCAGGCTACGCTGTCTCGGTCACCTATACGCTCAATGGCTGGTTCGGGGCGAAGGTCATGGCAGGCAGCGCTGGTTATTTTCTGAATGACGAGATGGATGATTTTTCGTCCAAACCCGGTGAGCCGAACATGTTCGGCATTGTCGGCAGCAAGGCCAATGCGATTGCTCCCGGCAAGACGCCGCTCTCTTCCATGTCGCCCACCATTCTCTCCAGAAATGGCAAGGCCATCATGGCCATTGGCAGCCCGGGCGGCTCACGCATTCCCACCATCACCCTTGCGACGATTCTGGGGGTGGTCGATTACGGCATGACCATTCAGGAAGCGGTCGACATGCCCCGCATTCACGAACAATGGCAGCCTGAAGCCGTCGAGATCGAACCCGGTGCTCTGTCGGAACCCGTCATCGCCACCCTGCGGGCTCATGGCTATACGATTGAAACGCATCAGCCCTGGGGCTCAGCTGAGGGCGTTCTTGCTGGCGGTGCAAAGCTGGGATCGCATCCCGACGGGCAATTCTACGGCGGCTATGATCGTCGTCATGCAGGCGGTGGTGCGACAGGAGAATAAACGGGGCGCCCCTTCCCTCCCGTATTCAGGGTTTCCGAAGGGCGACCGCCCTTTGGCGGGGAATGGGGCAGAGCCCCATGCCTGTCAGCGCGTTGTCAGACCACGTCCTTTATCCCACAGGCGCAACCCGCGCAAAGCCAGGTCGGCAATACCGGGCAGCAAGCGAGGCTGCATGAGACCGGGATCGAACGCCGTCATGCGACGGGCATTTTCGCGGTAGCAATCCTCGACGAAGCCGCGAAAGGAAAAGCCATCGAGAAAGAGATTGGTCTGGGTGACAGCAAAATCCCGCCCGTCATTGGGCTCCTGCCCGCGTTTCACCATTCCAAGCAGGCGGCTCAGGGCGCGGACATAGAAACGCAGCGATTTGATCGAACGCCTGGTCCGCCCGAGACCGCGGCGCTTTTCTCTCCAGGCCATATAGTTGATGAAGAAAACGATATGACGTGTCTCTTCAAACATCAGGATGTCGAAGATCTCGAACATCTTTTCAGGCAGAAACTGTGACTGACGAGCGCTCTTGAAGGCGCCAAAGCCGAGAAAGGCGTCGAGACACTCACCAAAACCGAAATCGATGAAGGCTTTCTCAAGATCGGCAGGGAATTTCTCAAGTGGCTGCTCGCGCGCGTCCAGACCATATCGCTCGATCATGACGCGGATAAGAGCGGCGTGGCGGGCCTCTTCATAGCCCTGGAGACGTACCGCCTCCTTGACCTCGGGATCGATGATCTGGGGAGTAAAGGCATCGACAATCGCGCCGGCCCGGCGCTCGGTGTGATACACCTCCTGCCAGAACGGTACGGCGCGGAGCCGGGTCAGTTCCTCCTCTGTCAGCTCGGGCCACGGCAGGGTTTCCGGGTCGAAAACCTGATGCGTGTCGATAAACTGCTGACAGAAGTAATGCTTGTGGGCTTCTGACCCCGGCTCAATCACACTCATGCAGGCGCGTGCTGCTCCTTATGCCCGAGGCGGGCGCGTACGGCCCCCGATGCTTTTCCCCACAGACGATAGGCAGCCAGCCCGGTCCTGACGAGTGTCGGTGTCGTAGTGGGACGCAGCAGGCGGTGGTCGTAACCGGAGAAGCGGCGGTCATTTTCATCAAGGCAGAGCTGCATCAACTCGGGCACCTTGATGTCCATGTCCGTCATGTCCTTGGCACCGGTCACCGTGAAATTGTTGTCCTGCGTGTGCTCGTTGCCCTCGGCATCGATCGAACGGGCCAGATCCATGCGCTCATAGGCGAGGAACGCCCAGACACCCAGAACACGCGCTTCAAAAACAGGGCGCTTCCACCACGGCATGGTGGCGCGATGCCAGGCCAGCCAGTTGGCGAAAAGCAGGATATGACGGCACTCTTCCTGCATCACAGGCTCGAACGTCTCGATCAGTTCCATGGGGAACAGACCGGCACGCTCGGCAAGGGCAAACAGACCGAAGGCAAAGAAGCTGTCCACACATTCCGAGAAACCGGTCACCAAATACGCCCACTCGGTGTCTTTCGGCTCGATATAGGGCGGCTCGGGGGCCATTGGGATGTTGTAGGCTTCAACAAGCTTGGAGAGCACCTCCTTGTGGCGGTTCTCCTCCCAGGCATTGCGACGCAGGGCATCCTTCATGTCGGGATCATCGATCATGTCGGCATAGGCCGCCATGCGCAGACGTGCCTTGCCTTCGGTCTGCACAGCGATATCCCAGATCGGCAGCGAGGTGATGCGATGCAGAGTCTGCGGGTCGAGCTTGGGCCACTCGATGACCGAAGGCTTGTAAGGGTTGAAAGTCTCCCTGAACATGTCGGCCACGGCGCGCTTGTGTTCCTCGGTACCCGGCTTGAGCGGGCCGGGAATGGCGCTGCTCCAGTGACGGGCTTCGAAATCGGCCTTGGCCAAGGTCTTGTCTGACGGCGCATCGGGAAGATGGCTGTAGAGTTGTTCAAGACGTGACATGAGAGAGACTTCCTCTTCTTATTCCTTGATATCGCTCATTTTATTGATGACTCGCGAGACGAGACCATACGCAATGGCCTCTTCTGCCGACATCCAGTGATTGCGATCCGTGTCCTTGGCGATCTTCTCGTAGGACTGACCGGTTTCACGAGCAAACAGTCGGTTCAGGCGCTCGCGCATCTTGATGATCTCGCGGGCCTCGATGTCGATATCGGTTGCCGGGCCACGAACACCGCCCATCGGCTGATGCAGCAGAAAGCGGGTATTGGGCAGACACAGACGACGCTCGGGGCGACCTGCGGCAAAAATCAGCGCGCCAGCCGATGCCACCCAGCCCGTGCCGATCATGTTCACGGGAGCGATGGAGTCCACAAAGCGGATCATGTCATGAATGGTGTCACCGCTCTCGACATGGCCACCCGGTGAGTTGACGTAGATATCGATCGGCTTGTCCGAAGCCCCGGCCAGCGCGAGCAGACGACCTGTGACATCACGGGCCACCTTGTCGTTGATGCCGCCGAAGATCAGCACCTTGCGCTGCTCGAACAGCTTGCCCTCGATTTCGGTACCGGGGGCCTTTTCTGCGGGCTCCTTGGTCTCCGGAGAGTCGGGGTTCTGTGTATCGGGATCTTCATCATCGAGACGTGGTGCGATACGGAAGATGTCCTGAGGCGTCGTGCCACGCATTATGGTGTTCCTATGTCCATACAGCCTGTTCATCCCTTCTATGTTGCGCTTGATGGGCGGCCCTCACAAGAGCCCCGCCGATTTTTGCTCGGGATCAGGCATCTCGCCACGAAGGGCGGGAACGGTTAGGGTGTTATGAGCGCGGTGAACCCGGACAAGAAATTCATAAGGTCGATCGGAAGAAATGCAGAAAACAGGCTGGCTGCACAAAGGCCTTGTCATGACAGGCATAGCGTCGCTCACGATGCCCCTGGCCGCCTGCGGTCACAGAGACGCCGTCGATACGGTCGGTAACTGGTATCATCAGTACCAGGGCGGCGAGATTGCCAAGCAGCGCCCCCCGGCACCGGGCGCTCACGGCAACTACCCCCGTGTCGGGCTGACCCCGACCGCCCAGGTCGATCTGCCCAGTGCCCCGGCCCGACAGGCCCTTACGGACAAGCTGACGCTCCAGCGCAATCTCAGCCAGCATCTGGCCGTGGCTGACGGCCCACTCATCATCCCAGCGCCGCCGCCACCGCCGCAACCCAAGTCGCACCCTGCGGGCGATGACAGTGGATCATCAATGAGCGTCGTGGCGCCCGGCCAGACACCGCCAGCGACGCCTGCGCCTGCCTCAGCATCGACACCGGCACCAGCACCGGCTGTCAAACCGGCAGCGAAGAAGGCTGCGCCCGCCGAAACAGCGCCGCCCGAGGCCGCCCTGCCTGAAGTCACACGCTTTGCACCCCCGCCGATCAAACCGGGCGAGCTGCCGCAAATCGGTGATCTGCCGCCCCAGGCGCCACGTTTTCCCGGCTTCGATATCCCGCGCGATGCCGCCCTGCCGGACATTGCACCGCCCTCCTATGATCTGACCGAGCCCCATGGCACGCTGATCCGCTTCAAGCAGGCGTCCGACCAGATCGCGAATGGCCAGGACGGCACGATCGGCAAATTCCTGGGCACACGCGGTCCTCATGACCTGGTCTATGTGAAGGGTTTTGGCGAAATCACGTCATTCCGCCCTGAAGAGCAGGTTATTGGCATCAAGCTCGGCCTGCTGCGCGCGCGCGTGGTGGCACAGACCCTGATTCTGCACGGCGTCCCCGCATCGGATATCCGTCTGAGCGCCGGTGCGCTGGGGCGTGGCGCGAGAATTGACCGCTCGCCTTACTGAGGACGGTTCACCCGGTTCTGGAAACAGGTTAGTGAAGATTGTCGGAGTCGCCCTGACTCCGGTAATTTTATTTCAACCCTGTGCCCCCGAGCCGAAAAAATGACCGAAGAGTTTCACCGTATCCGTCGCCTGCCGCCCTACGTCTTTGCCGAGGTAAACAAGGCCAAGGCCGCGGCCCGAGCGCATGGTGAAGACATCATCGATCTGGGCATGGGCAACCCCGACAGCCCCACACCGCCCCATATCGTCAAGAAGCTTGTCGAGACCGTGGCCGACCCGCGCAGCCATCGCTACTCGGTCAGCCGCGGTATTCCCGGGCTGCGCCGCGCCCTGGCAGGGTATTACGAGCGCCGCTTCGGTGTGGATCTGAACCCCGAGACCGAAGTCATCGCGACCCTGGGCTCGAAGGAAGGTCTGGCCAATCTGTCCTCGGCCATTACCAGCCCCGGCGACACGATTCTGGTGCCAAATCCATCCTACCCCATTCATCAGTTCGGCTTCATCATTGCGGGCGCTTCGGTACGCTCCATTCCCGCCACGCCGGATGAGGACATGCTGCGCGCGCTTGAGCGGGCGGTGCGCCATTCCGTCCCCAAGCCGACCGCGCTCATCGTGAATTTTCCGTCCAACCCGACGGCGTTCACGGCATCGCTTGATTTCTACAAGGAGCTGGTCGCTTTCGCCCGTCGCGAACAGATCTGGATCCTGTCCGATCTGGCCTATTGCGAAATCTATTTCGGCGACGAGCCGCCACCGTCGATCCTGCAGGTGCCGGGCGCGAAGGACATCGCGGTCGAGTTCACCTCACTGTCCAAGACCTATTCCATGGCCGGCTGGCGCATGGGCTTCGCCGCAGGCAACCCGCATCTGATCCAGGCCCTCACACGCATCAAGTCCTATCTCGATTACGGCGCCTTCACCCCCATTCAGGTGGCGGCTGTCGCGGCCCTGAGCGGCCCGCAGGATTGCGTGGCTGAAATTCGGGACATGTATCGCGAACGTCGCGACGTGCTGATCCGCGGGCTGCATGCTGCGGGCTGGGACGTCCCCTCTCCCCAGGGCTCGATGTTCGCCTGGGCGCCTATCCCGGAGCGCTTCGCCGAAATGGGCAGCGTCGATTTCAGCAAGCTGTTGCTGAAAGAGGCCGGTGTGGCCGTGGCCCCGGGTCTGGGCTTTGGTGAATATGGCGAAGGCTTCGTTCGTATCGGTCTTGTCGAGAACACGCAGCGCCTGCGTCAGGCTACGCGTGCCATCAAGACCTTCCTCAACAAACACGGCGTCAAACAGGCAGAGGCAGTTTCGTGAACGGTCAAACACTTCATCTTGGTATTGCTGGTCTTGGCACGGTCGGGGCTGGCGTGGTGCGCCTTCTGCGTGAGAATGCCCAGGCCATTACTGCCCGTGCCGGACGGACCATCGAGGTGGTCGCCGTCTCGGCCCGCGATCGCACCCGCGACCGTGGCGTCGATCTTGCCGGCCTGATCTGGCATGATGACCCCATTGCGCTGGCCAGCGACCCGAAGGTCGATGTGGTGCTGGAACTGATTGGCGGCGCAGAGGGCTCAGCCCGTACGCTGGTCGAAACCGCCCTGAAGGCTGGCAAGCCGGTCGTGACCGCCAACAAGGCCCTGCTTGCCATTCATGGCGCGGCCCTGGCCACGCTGGCACGCGAGAACAACACCTCCCTGTTATTCGAGGCCTCGGTGGCAGGCGGCATCCCGGCCATCAAGCTCGTGCGTGAGGGGCTGGCGGCCGATAATCTGGTGCGTGTTGGCGGCATCCTGAACGGCACCTGCAATTACATCCTGACCGCCATGCGCGAATCGGGCCGCGATTTCGGCGATATCCTCGCCGAGGCGCAGGCCCTTGGATATGCCGAAGCGGACCCGTCCACCGATGTCGATGGCTGGGACGCCGCCCACAAGCTCGCCATACTTGCCGGCCTTGCCTTTGGTCAACCGGTGCGGTTCGACAGCCTGCATGTCGAGGGCATTCGCAACATCGCCGCGTGCGATCAGGCCTTTGCCCGTGAGATGGGCTATCGCATCAAGCTGCTGGGCAGCGCGCGCCGTGACGAACAGGGCACCATCGAGGCCTCCATGCGCCCGTGCATGGTGCCGCAATCCGCTCCGATCGCGAATGTGGACGGCGTTTTCAATGCGGTCCTGACCGAAGGCGCCTTCAGCGGTCCGATGCTGATTGAAGGCCGTGGTGCGGGTGCAGGACCGACCGCCAGCGCCGTGGTAGCCGATGTGATCGATCTTGCCCGCGGAACAGCCCTGCCCGTATGGGGAATGGACCCACGGCCCGAAATCGCCTGCGCCCCGCGTGAAAACCTGGCCGGGCAATATTATCTGCGCCTCTTTGTGCAGGATCGCCCCGGCGTAGTGGCCGATATCACAGCCGCTCTGCGCGACTACGGCGTATCCCTGCGGGCCCTCTCGCAACATGCGGCGGAAGAGGCTGAAAAAGGGGCCTCTTCACAGACGGTTGTTCCGCTGGCGCTTGTCACACATGAAACCAGCGAGGCGGCCATGCTTTCCGTCCTCACGGCCCTCGAGCCCCTGGAAACTGTCGTTGGCACACCGCTGCTCATGAAAATCGAGACTGTGTGATGTGGCAAAGGCGGCACATCCCGGCATAACAGGGCGTGTCGCAATTCCGGCACAGCTGGATAGAGTACAGATAGGATATACCGGATGCCTTTCTCTCCTAAGTATAAAGTGACGGATCGCAACCTCGCGCTCGAGCTCGTGCGCGTGACTGAAGCTGCGGCCATCTCGTCATCGGCCTGGACTGGCCGTGGGGAAAAGAACGAGGCTGACGGTGCAGCCGTCCAGGCCATGCGGGCCGCCTTCGACACCGTCGCGATCGAGGGTACGGTCGTGATCGGCGAGGGCGAGATGGACGAAGCCCCGATGCTCTATATCGGCGAAAAGGTGGGTGCCGGTGGTCCCAAGATGGACATCGCCGTCGATCCGCTCGAGGGCACCAATCTCTGCGCCAAGGACATGCCGAACGCCATGACGATGGTGGCGCTGGCCGAGAGCGGCAATTTCCTCCATGCGCCTGACATCTACATGCAGAAGCTGGTGGTGGGCCCGAACCTGCCGGACGATCTGATCGATATCGACGCCCCGATCGAGACCACGCTGCGTGACCTTGCCAAGGCCAAGGGTAAGGATATCTCCTCGCTCACCATGTGTGCGCTTGACCGTGAGCGTCATGAGGAGCTGATTGCCCGCGCCCGTGAAGCTGGCGCGCGCGTCATGCTGCTGACCGATGGCGACGTTGCTGCCGCCATCGCAGCCTGCATGGATGAAAGCCGCGTGGACATCTATGCGGGTTCGGGTGGCGCGCCTGAAGGTGTTCTGGCTGCTGCAGCCGTGCGCTGCGTGGGTGGCCAGATGCAGGGCCGCCTGATGTTCGAGGATGAAAGCCAGATCGAGCGTGCCCGCTCGATGGATCCGGGCAATGACCCGACCCGCAAGCTCGGACTGCATGACATGGCCCGTGGCGACGTGCTGTTCTCGGCCACCGGTGTCACGACCGGAACATTGCTGCGCGGTGTGCGCTTCTATGGCCCGACCATTGCCCGCACCCACTCCATTGTCATGCGCTCCAAGTCAGCCACGGTGCGCTTCATCGAGGGGCGGCACAATTTCACTACCAAGACGTGGGCAGCGCACTGATCCCACCCTATAAAGGAGCGTATGTCTGACGCTCCCACGATCATCGCTTTGCCAGAACCGGTTCTTTCTGTCCATGAAAGTGGCAGTCAGCGTTCCTGGGTCTGGCGCGATGACAGGTTGGCCAGCGGTGATGGTCGCATCGCCCTGGCCATCGCGCAACGCGCCGCCATTCCAGAATTACTGGCTCGCATCCTGCACAGCCGCGGGGTCGATGCTGCCCGTGTTCCCGCTTTTCTTGACCCGAAACTGCGTGACTGGTTGCCAGACCCATCCTGCCTGACAGGCATGAATGACGCAGCCCTGCGCCTGGCCAATGCCGTCAGGGCGGGGGAGACCATTGGCGTCTTTGGCGATTACGATGTCGACGGCGCCTGTGGCACCACCCTTCTTACCGAGACGTTTCGCGAGTTGGGATGCCCGGTCTTTTTCCATATTCCCGACCGGCAGAAGGAAGGTTATGGCCCCAACGGGCCAGCTCTCGAAGGCCTGCGCGCCAAAGGGGCGAGCCTGCTCATCTGTGTCGATTGCGGGACGGCCGCCGTTGATCTGCTCACCAGCCTCAAACCGGGTGGTGATATCATTGTGCTGGACCATCACAAGCCAGACGGGGCCATTCTACCTGACTGTCTGGTGGTCAACCCCAACCGCCTCGACTGCGAGTCGGGGTTGGGACATCTCTGCGCCACGAGCGTCGCCTTCCTTACGCTGATTGCAACCTGCCGGACGTTGCGCGCGTCGGGCTGGTTTGACGCGCATGAGGAGCCTGCCCTGCTGCGCAAGCTCGATCTGGTGGCACTGGCCACAATCTGCGATGTGATGCCCCTGCGCGACCTCAACCGCGCTTTCGTTGCCCAGGGCCTGCGCGTGATGGGCCGTGGCGAGCGGCTGGGCCTGTCCACCCTGGCCTCCGTGGCGGGGGTGAAAGAAACAGCCAGCGCCATGGCCTGTGGCTTTGCCATCGGGCCACGAATCAATGCAGGCGGCCGTATTGCGCAGGCCGAACTCGGGGTAAAACTGCTCCTGAGCGATGATGCGTTCGAGGCCCGTGCGCTGGCCGAAAAACTCGACGAAATCAACCGGCAGCGCCAGACTGTCGAGGCGGATATCCTCAACGACGCCTATGCTCAGGCCGAAGCGCAGCTTGAGGGGGGTCACGCGGCCTTGTTCCTGCATGGCGAGGACTGGCACCCGGGTGTCGTGGGTATCGTCGCCAGTCGTGTCCGTGAGCGTTGCAACAGGCCTGTGCTTGTTGGCGCCCTTCAGGATGGCAGGATCAAGGGCTCTGCCCGCTCTGTGCCGGGCATCGACCTTGGCGCAGCTGTAATCAATGCCTGCCAGTCAGGGTTGTTGCTTACCGGCGGCGGTCACGCCATGGCGGCCGGGTTCTCCCTCGACGCAACAAAGGCGGCTGAATTTCACCAATTCCTCGACGAGGCGCTTGCCCCGGCCAGACTCCGCCCGCGCCACGATGCATTATGCATAGACGGCATACTGACCCTTCGTGGAGCAACGACAGAAATTGCGGCACAGCTAGCACGCCTCGGCCCCTTCGGAGCTGGCCATGAAGAGCCGGTCATTGCCATAAGCCGTGTGCGTGCCGTCAAGACCGAGCGTATCGGGCGCGATGGCAACACGCTGCGTGTCATCCTGCAGGGCGAGGATGGCGGCAGGCTGCGTGGTCTGGTCTTTCGCGCCGCAGACAAGGCTTTCGCCGCCCTGCTGGAAGACCGGGCCATGCCGGTGCTTCACGTGGCGGGGCAACTACGCTGCGAGCAGTGGAACGGTCAGGATATGCTGAGCTTTTTTATTTTGGACGCTGCCACGATTTAGGGTTGACCCCCATCCGGGGGTGGGATAATCAGCCGCTCACGCCTCCAGTCCCGTTCGTCTAGAGGCCTAGGACACCGCCCTTTCACGGCGGTAACACGGGTTCGAATCCCGTACGGGACACCACGGCACTGACCGCAATTCTCTGCGGTACCTAGCCGGACAAAGGCAAAACCTCATTTTCCAGATTATCGGTACCGAGCCAGTCCTGAGCTAATCAGGATGATACGGCTGTCCGTTATCAAGGTTTCGCGTAAGCGCTTCGTCAAGTGGTGGCATTGCTCTGGCGGCAGGCAAGACGCTTCATAAACGGCACCACCCCGCTGAACAGGGGCAGATACCTGCATCAGTCGTGGCGACGCTCAAATGCAGGACAGATAAACGCACTGCATATCAAATCAGGCAACCATCGATCACCCGAGACCCGTCATGCCTGAAACATGACAGGATACATACGCGAGGTCGCGATTTTCGCCTGGAATCCTGTCAGGACCCGAAGCGATCCTTGATGCGCCCCCTCATGATGCCGGCCACCACCCCCGCTTTCCAGGCGAAGTGCAGCGGAATGGGTTTGATAAGCGTTTCAGGAAAAAGCGAAACCCCGCCCTGGGCCATCTCGGCAAGGTTCTGCCCCATGAGCGTCGCCATAGCGATGCCGCGGCCGTTATAGCCCAGACAGGCCAGCAACCCCGGCTCGGGTCGGTGCAGATGGGGATAATGATCAAGGGTCAACGCAAGTTGGCCGTTCCACCCAGCGTCCCATTCCAGTTTTTCAAGCTCAGGCCATAATCGTCGCGCACGGGCAATGAGATAGGGAAACGCCTCTGCCCCTTCGAGATCACGCGAGGCAGAGCGCCCGCCCATCAGCAGGCGACCTTCGTCATCAATGCGATAATAGGTGGTGATTTCGCCAAGCTCATAAAGCGATTCACGCTGCGGCAGAATTTTTTCGCGTAGCGCTATTGGTAGCGGCGCGCTGGCAACGATAGCGCTGTAAACCGGCACGATAGAGCGGCGCAACGCATCGAGCAGAGAGCCCGAATAACCATTTGTCGCCAAAATCACCTGCTGCGCGTGTACCCAGCCCCCGGAGGTTCCGACGCACCACCCGTCTCCGGAGCGTCGGAGCATTGTGACGGCCGACCGGTCATGCAGCCTTGCCCCGACTTGCATGGCTGCGCGTGCCAGGCCGCACGTATAGGCAAACGGGTCAAGCTGGCCGCCACGACGATCCAGCATCCCCCCATGATAGAGGCTGGTGCCGCTACGCGCCGTAATGGCCCCTTTTGTCAAAATCTCTACCGGATTGCCCATCGCCACGCATTGCCGTGCAAGCGTTTCGAGCGGGACCATCTGCCCTTCGGCCGTAGCCGCCCGGATCGTCCCGCTGCGCAGGGCGTCACAGGCAATATCATGCCGAGCGACAAGGTCGAAAACGAGATCCGGCGCGGCCCAGGCCCGCTTTGCCAGAACCGCCCCACGTTCGGGGCCGAAATCCCGCAAAACCTGTGCGGGCGTTGTCTTGAGGCCAGGGTTGACCTGCCCTCCGTTGCGGCCTGACGCCCCCCAGCCTGGCTCATGCGTATCGAGAACGACCACATCGTGCCCGGCCTCTGACAGATGGAGTGCCGCAGAAAGCCCCGTCAGACCGGCGCCGATAACGACAATCTGCGCTCTTGCCTCCCCGGTCAGAGGAACAAGCCCGAGAGAGGCTTTCTTGCGAGCGTAGAGACTGGGATTCATGCGATCTCCCCTGCGCGCGGCGCTTCAGCCGCCGTAACCGATCAGAGCCCGTATTTCCAGGAAATCATGCAATCCCCATTTCGAGCATTCACGGCCATTGCCTGACTGACCGAACCCCCCAAAGGGCGCAGCTACCGTCCAGTCAGCACCGTTGATGTTCACATTGCCTGCGCGCAGACGCCGCGCCACCTTGCGCGCGTGAGCGAGATCGCCTGACTGCACATAGGCGGAGAGGCCATAAGGTGTGTCGTTGGCTATATGGATTGCGTCTTCTTCATCATCATAGGCGATGATCGACAAAACGGGGCCGAAAATCTCTTCACGCGCGATGGTCATGTCGGTCGTGACATGGCCGAAGATCGTCGGCTGAACGTAATAGCCGATCTCGAGCCCCTTGGGTTTGCCTGCGCCGCCCACAACCAGCGTCGCCCCTTCCTCGATCCCTTTAGTAATGAGAGCCTGGATACGTCCATATTGCACTTCACTCACGACAGGTCCGAGCTGGGTCTCTTCATCGCCAGGATTGCCCACACGCAGGCTGGCGACGGTCTGTGCGGCGAGAGCCATCGCGTCTTCCATACGGGCGCGGGGCACAAGCATGCGGGTAGGCGCATCACAGGACTGGCCGGAATTGCTCAGACAGCCGCGCACGCCGCGCTGGACGGCTTCGGCAAAATCGGCATCGGGCAGGATGATATTGGCCGATTTGCCTCCCAGTTCCTGATGCACGCGCTTGACCGTATCGGCAGCCAGCTTGGCGACTGCAGCCCCCGCCCTTGTCGACCCTGTGATCGAGATCATTGCGATATCGGGATGGGCCGCCAGTGTCGCGCCGACGCCTGGACCATCGCCATTGATCATATTGAAGACACCTGCCGGCACACCGGCCTCATGCAGGATCTCGGCGAAAACCAGCGCGCTCAGGGGCGCGACCTCGCTGGGCTTGAGAACCATGCTGCAGCCTGCCGCCAGCGCCGGGGCGACCTTGCACATGATCTGGTTCATCGGCCAGTTCCATGGCGTAATCAACCCGCAGACGCCTACGGCCTCACGCGTGATATAGACATCCCCCTCCGGTCCCTCGAATGAGAAATCGCGCAGAACCGCGATCATCTCCTCCAGATGCGCCAGACCTGCCCAGCTCTGGCTGTCGCGCGCCCTTGCAATGGGTGACCCCATCTCGAGCGAAATGGCCTGAGCCATGTCCTCGCTGCGTCGCTTGTAAATGGCGAGTACACGTTCCAGCAAAGCCAGACGCTCTTCACGGCTCGAAACAGACCATGTTGGGAAAGCCGCCGTTGCCGCCGCAACAGCGCGCTCGACATCAACCTCGTCTCCCAGCGCAATCTGTGCGCAGGGCTGCTCAATGGCTGGGTTGATGACGTCGATCCGTGCCGTGCCATGCGGCTGGATCCACTGACCATTGATATAGAATTCGAGAGCGTGGGACATAAGAGAGCGTGATCCTGAAAGCGGAAAAGCAAGAGGCAGAAACGAAAGGGATTATTCCCCTGGACGGGAAAGCGAGCAGACCCGCCGAGGAGCCTTGCCCATGAACTGGCGCAGCAGGGCAACGCTTCCCATGAGCATCATGGTGACGGTACTGAGAGCGAGTTCGTGTCGGGTATGGGCGACAAGTGCCATTGCCACCAGAGCGCCCATAAGCAGCACGAGCGTCAGAAGCGGCATGAAGCCCATGCCGCACAGACGTATGCGCGTCAGCACGATCAGCGCATTGTGGAAAATGATCAGCGCGCCAGTGGCACTGAGCAGAAAGGCAAAAACGGCATTGGGTGAGGCAATCGCCACGGCGGAAATGGCAAGGGCGGCGGCAGCGCTGAACAGCACGGCAATACGCGGCGCCTGTGTGCGCGGGTCGACACGCATGAAATGACGGGGGGCATCATCGACATCGGCCAGCTCGAACAGAACCCGCGACGTTGCGTAGAGCCCTGAATTGAGAGTGGAGAGCATGGCCGAGACAATTACGATTTCCATCGCAGCGCTCGCAAAAGGCACATGCAATCGGTTGAGCACCAGCAGAAAAGGCGACTCACCCGGGACAACCTGCGACCAAGGTACCAGACAGAGAATAAGAGCGACGGAACAAAGATAAAAACCGACAACCCGAAGGGCAACGGCGCGCGTAGCCCTGGCAATATTACGATCAGGCGCATCGGACTCGAGCGCTGCAATTGTCACTACCTCACTACCGGACATCGAAAAGATAATGGCAGGAATGACCGCAAGCAACGCCATCCAGCCATGCGGCACGACGCCACCGGCCAGAATGGCCGAATGTGGTGGACTGTTGCCATGAAGAAGGGCCCCAAGGCCAATCGCGATGAACACGGCAATTGCCGCGATCTTGAGCATGGCAAACCAGTATTCAAGCTCACCATAAGCTTGCACCGCCAGCAGATTGGCTGCCGTCATGGTCCCAAGAATAATCACCTCGACCAGAGCGAAAGGCAGATGCACAAGCGGCGCCAGCAGCGCGGCAGCAGCCATGATCTCGATCGCAAGCGTCGTGACCCAGACGAGCCAGTAGGTCCAGCCGGTCATGAAACCTGCATGCCCCCCAAGGGCATGACGGATCTGATTAACGAAAGACCCATGACCTGGCGCCCGCATGGCAATATCTCGCAACATCAGATTGACCAGAAAGGTCATGAGCCCCGCCAGAGCGTAAGAAAGCAACGCGCCCGGCCCCGCCACGGATATCGGCGTCGAGGCACCTATGAAAAATCCTGCGCCAACCACGCCCCCAATGGAGATCATGGCAATATGGCGCGGTCGAAGACTGCTGGCGAGCGCGTTTTCCGTCATGCAAGATCCTTTGAAGCGGCCTGCGAAAGAACCCTATATCTTGAACGTTCCGATATCGATCAGGATTCAGATGGCAGGGGAAGCTCACCAGTCAGAAACTGGGCACGACCGTGACCAAACGACCAGTGGGCATCTCCATTTTCAACAACCGAAATCATGACATCGGAAGGGAGAATGCCACAATCCCTTTGGAGATTATTCGTGAGAAGTCGGTAAAATTTTGCGACGGAATCAGCCCCTCTCGGACGACTGAACATCTGCAGTAGCACCATGGATTCTGTGCGCGGAATATTGAGACCAGTGTCCTCGACAATCATGTGGCTAGGCTTGTGTTCCGTTACAATTTGATAACGATCTCTGCGCGGAACTTCAAAGGCCTCAAGCATGGCTTCGTGTGCCGAATCCAGAATCTCCCGGATCTGCTCCGGGGTGCGGCCTTCGATGAGATGAAAATGCAGTAGGGGCATGTTTTTTCCTGAAAAATGTGGATCGTCAGCGTGTGACGGTTTCGATAAGGCGCCCGAGTGTCGCCCCCATGTCACGCAGTTCCTCAGATGTCACAATGAAAGGCGGTGCAAGAGAGACCGTGTCACCCGTACAGCGCAGAAGCAGCCCGTGGCTGAGGCCGAGCTCGAACAGCTTCAGCCCCCGCGCGCCGGGGGCAATCGGGTCGGGTTCCAGATCGATGGCTGCCGCCAGGCCGATATTGCGGATATCGGTGATTCCCGGCGCATGATCGAGCTTGTGAACTGTTTCCTGCAGCACAGTCTCCAGAGAAATAACACGCTCGAACATGTTTTCTTCCTCCATGATATCGAGCACGGCATTGCCGACAGCCGCCGCCAGAGGGTGCCCCGAATAGGTATAGCCATGCGCGAATTCGATGGTATTTTCAGGCCCGGTCATGAACGTCTCGTAGATATCGCTGCGTACGAGAACGCCCCCCATGGGAACGACACCATTCGTGACAGCCTTGGCAAAGGTGATCATGTCGGGAACAACATCAAATCGCTGCGCGGCGAATGGCGTACCAAGGCGACCAAACCCGGTAATGACCTCATCGAAAATCAGGAGAATTCCGTGCTCCGTGCATAGTTCACGCAGGCGGCGCAGATAGCCGACTGGCGGCACGATCACCCCGGTGGAGCCCTGCACCGGCTCGACGATGACAGCAGCAATCGTGCTGGCGTCGTGCAGCGCGATCAGACGGCCAAGATCATCTGCCAGATCGGCGCCTGCCGCAGGCTGACCGTGCGAAAACGCCGCTGTATCAGGCGCATGGGTGTGGCGCATATGATCGACACCATTCAGCATGCCCGCCGCAAACATCCGGCGATTGGGTACAATGCCTCCTACAGAGAGCCCACCAAAACCAACCCCATGATAGCCCCGCTCGCGCCCGATCATGCGAAACCTGCCGCCTTCGCCGCGCAGACGATGATAACCAAGGGCGATTTTCAGCGCCGTATCCACCGCCTCAGATCCGGAATTGGTAAAGAATACATGCTCCAGACCATCCGGTGCCATCCCGACGACCCTGTCAGCCAGCCTGACTGTGACCGGATTCGTCAACTGGAAGCCTGTGCAATAATCCAGCGTGTCAGCTTGGGTTTTCAGCGCCTCGACAATGCGTGGATGAGCATGACCGAGCGGCGTGCACCACAGACCGGATAACGTATCCAGAAGCGAAATACCCGCATGCGTCTCAACGTATCCGCCTTTGGCGGAGACAATCAGCCGTGAAGCCGGGTCCTGCCTCACGCGGCGATTAGCCGTGAAAGGCATCCAGTATGTCCCGGCGGCAAGGCTGCGAACACAGTCGAAATCGGCAGGCGGAGGAGAGGCCATAAGGCGGCTTTCAGGTCATGCTGATCCGGAGGACGGCAAAGATGCTGGCCCCATCGGCACCAATCGGGAGGTCCGCACTATTCCAATTGCGAAACAAGCTTGTCTATATACAGTTGCAAAGCCTCTGCATGGATCTGTATTGGTCACCAGACCGATACAGGACGTCGCGCCCCTATGGCATCTGTTGCAGGCACGCGCAGCAGCACGGCTCTTACCGGCGGAATGATGAAACGATGATCACGCTTGACCATGACGCCACCACGCCGCTCGTCGCCCAGATCGTGGCGGAAATTCGCATGCGCATTCGGGCGGGGACATGGCCGGATGGCATGAAACTTCCCTCCATCAGAAAGCTTGCCACCGCCTGTCTGGTTAGTCCTCTAACCGTCTCCAACGCGTATAACCGCCTTGTGGCGGAAGGATTGTTGCAGGCACGTCCGGCGAGCGGCTATTTCGTTACCTACGAACCGACTATGCCTGCACGACAGGAGGAGACAGAGGCACCACGCCCATCTGTCGATTCCCTCTGGCTGCTGCAGCGCGCTTATGAGGGTGATTCTCGACAGATCCAGGCAGGATGTGGCTGGCTTCCTGAATCCTGCCTGTATGGTAGCGGTGTGCGGTATGCACTCAACAGCCTCGGGCGTCGGCCCGAACTGCTCGGTCTGGGTTATGGCAACCCTTACGGCCATGACGGATTGCGCGAACAGATTGCGCTCAGCCTTGCCAGACAGGGCATTGCCTGTGCTCGCGGCGGGATCATCCTGACTCACGGTGCCAGTCAGGCTCTTGAACTGACGATACGCTGCCTGACACGACACGGCGATACAATTCTTGTGGAAGACCCCGGTTACTGCAATCTCTTCCCCGCATTACGGGCCCTGGGGCTGCATCTGTGTGGCGTGCCGCGGCTCAAGGATGGCCCATGCCTCGAAAGCCTTTCAAGGCTGATACGTGAAAAACAGCCAAAGGCCTTCATCATCAACACCCGCCTGCATAATCCGACTGGCACATCCTGTTCGGCGCCCGTGCTGTACAAGGTGCTCCGTATTACTGAGTCGGCGGGCGTTACCCTGATTGAAGATGACATCTTCGGCGACCTCGCCCCGGAATCCAGCCCGACGCTCGCCTATCTTGGTCAGCTTGAACAGGTGATACGGATCAGCAGTTTTTCAAAAACCATCTCCCCCGGATTGCGTGTGGGCTATGTGGCGTCCAACCCTGCGATGGCACGCGATATTCTCAAGCTGAAAATGGCCAGCAGTCTGACCAGCACTTACATGTCGGAAGCCATCGTCCATCACAGCCTTGCTGATGGTCGCTATCGGCTTCATCTGACGCGGCTCAGAGAGAAGTTGACTCATTTGCAGGACAAGGCGATCAAACGCTTTGCCCGATGTGGCCTGGTTCCGTTCTGCAAGCCTGAAGGCGGCATGTTTCTCTGGATGCGATTCGCACAGGAGCACGACGTGCTGCAACTCACCCGCGACGCAGCCCAGGCCAATCTCCTGCTTGCACCGGGAGGCTATTTCTCACCGGATAATGCGCCGTCTCCCTGGTTACGCTTCAATACGACGCAATGCGAAAGACTCGAACTCTTCGCCTTTCTCAACCAGTGGAGAACCTCGAACCGCCTACCCGTCGCCTGATGTCGAAAGGCTTTCTGTCCCCTAAAAGCCTGCTTTCTATTATTCCCACAAAAACGTTGCACGTTCGATTTTATGCACATAGAGTTTGACAAAGGATGACGACCTCGCCCGACCTGCGCTTTGGCACACGTCAGGCGCTGTCCGCATCTTCAAGAAAATTGTGCTCTGACATTGCACAGCGCCCCAGGGAATCCGTTTGGGGACTGAGATGAGTGGCATCGCTCACATTGTTACGAACGCCAAACGAGATGGAACGGTTATGATCGAATTCACCCGCCCCACCCGCTTTGATCCACGATGTCGTGTTCAGCCCCTCTCTTTTCGCGTTCTGCTTTGTGCCTCCGCGCTGTTTATTGTTTTCCCTCGATCAGGACAGGCAGCCGCCCCAAACAAGGCCCATCACAAGGTAAACTCTGTCGCGTCACACAGCGCAACTGGCTCAAGACTGACCCGCCAGAAAAAACACGCCTCGTCTGTTGCTCGCGCTGGGGGCAACGAAACAATGGTTGTCAGCGCCAGCCGCACGGCTTCGCGTGGTGCCGACAATGTCATATCCAAAGCCGTCATGGCTCAGTTCACGCCCGGCACCAGTGTCCTCAAGGCAGTTGACCGTCTTCCCGGCGTGAGCTTCAGTTCCACCGATCCGCTGGGCATCGATACATGGGGATCGAGCATCTATGTGCGCGGCTTTTTCATGGATCAGCTGGGCGTCACGCTGGATGGTATTCCGCTCAATGACCAGACCTATGAAAGCAATAATGGTCTGAATGTCATTCAGGCCTCGATTTCGGATGATATCGAGCGCTCTGTGCTCTCCGAAGGCCCGGGCGGCGTCGATGTCCCCTCGACCTCTACGCTTGGTGGCACGCTGCAATTCGAAACCAGCGACCCCAAGGACAAGATGGGCGGGAAGATCTCGCAGGGCTTTGGCACATACAGCTCCTATCGCACCTACATACGCGGTGATTCCGGCGTTCTGAATCCAAGCGGCACCAAGGCTTTCGTCGCCTATTCGCGCAGTGAGGAAGGCAAATGGATGGGTGGTGGCACCCAGTTCCAGCAGCAGGTCGATGCCAAGGTTGTGCAACCTGTCGGCCATGACAGCGTGATCAAGGCCTTCTTCAACTGGAGCGACCTGCAGGAATGGGGCTATCAGGACACGTCTTTGGCCATGATCGACGCGCTTGGCTGGCGCGTACCGCATCTTTATCCGAATTACGCTCTGGCTACCGCCTATGCCTCCGGCGCCGTTTCACTGCCGACCTCGGCCGCGATCCAGGCCAATGGTGACGAGCCCTATCTCTATGACGGTGGCCAGGCGGAAGTCGATTACACCGGCGGTCTGAACATGGATCTGGCGCTGACAGATCACCTGCGCTGGAAATCGACGCTCTATGGCACCAGCCAGACAGGTTATTATACCTATGCCGATTACAGCACCCCGTCCGCCGGAACAGGGGCTCCGTTCTCGGAGGAAGTCTGGCAGACAAGGCAGGAGCGTTACGGCTTTACCACCGCCCTGAATTACCGCATCGCACATCACACGATCGATACGGGTGTCTGGTTTGAAAACAACAATCAGCAGGCCGACCTGTTCTGGTACAACGAGCCCCTTCTCGGCACCGGATCACCGCTGAAAACAGTCGGCCCCTACGACACCTATGGCCCGGCCTTTCTTCAGGGCTATGGCTTCATGTGGCATACCAACACGTTCACCTATCATCTTGAGGATACCTGGCGACCGCTCGATAATCTGCGCCTGACGGCCGGATTCAAATCCATGCTCTCCACTACGGCTGGTGGCGCCAATTACAATAATCCGGATTATACCGGCGCCGACGCACTGCCCAATGGCAGCATGACCGCCTCGTCGGCCTTTCTGCCCCATGTGGGCGGCAGCTGGCATTTTCTGCCGCATCATGAGTTCTATTTCGACCTCGCAGAAAACATGCGCAGCTATCAGGTATTGCCCAATGGTGTAGGCAATGCGCTGTGGTCGGTGCAGGATCAAGCGACCTTTGACCAGCTACGCAAGACCGTCAAACCCGAGCGCGACTGGGTCTACGCTGTTGGCTATCGCTATACCGACAAATATCTGCAGGCCAGCCTGGCCGGATATCACGCCGATGCCAGTCACAGATTGCAGGCTGCCACGGAAGGCACGATTACCAATCCGGTATCAAGCGTCGCGCAGACAAGTGTTCATACCAATGGCGTGGATGCCGCCCTGACCCTTACGCCGATCAAGGGTCTCGCCCTTTATAACAGCGTGAGCTACAATCACTCGACCTATGGTGGCAACATCACGACGGCAGATGGTATTTATTACACCAAGGGCAAGAAGGTCGTGAACTATCCGCAGTTCATGTACAAGGCCAATCTTTCCTATCGCTGGAAAGGCCTCGAAACGCATTTCGATGTCCATTACTACTCAAAACGTTACTTCAGCTATACCAACGACACCTCTGTCGGCGGTTACTGGCTGACCAGTGCCGGTGCCCGATACAATGTCGGCAATTACGGTTTCGCGAAAAACATCACCATCGATTTCAACGTCTACAACCTGCTAAACTCGAAATATATCTCGATGATGGGCGAAAACGGCAATCCGATTTCTGGCGATTACCAGTCGCTCGAACGCGGTTCGCCACGACAGTTTTTCGGCACGGTCAGCACCGAATTCTGATCAGGCTTTCTCCTCCGCCGGTGAGGCCGTGCAAAGGCACCCAGCCCCGGCGGCAATTCCCTTTTCCAGATTTTCCACCATTCAGCGCCCTCTCGTTTCCGCCCCTCCGCAAGGACCGAACCCCAATGCGTTTCCTCTCCAGAAAACTGGCCAGTATGACAGCGCTGCTGCTCGCTGGCGCAGCCCTGACACCCTGCGGCAAGGCTCTTGCGGATGACCCCGTTCTACAGACGGAAGAAAGCGACATCATCAAGCTTTCTCCGGTCACTCCCCATCGTATTCTCGTTCAGGACCCTGTCGGCCATCATGCCAAGGACGGACGTGTCTATGTGGTCGATGCCGATCAGGGCAAGCTGCTTGGCATGGTGCAGGCGGCCTATAACGGCAATGTCGTTCAGGACCCCAAAGGGCGTGCCTTCTACGTCGGAGAAACCGTCTGGTCGCGCGGCAACCGTGGCGACCGCGCCGATCTGCTCGCAACCTATGATCCGCAGACTCTCGAAATCACCAACGATGAGGTGCTGCCCGGCCGGGCGCTCGTTACACCCAAGAAGAACGATCTGACCATCAGCCACGATGGCAGCCGCGTCTATGTCTATGACATGGTGCCGACAAATGCCGTTCACGTGGTCGATACGGCCACCCACAAGGTCGCCATGAATGTCGGGCTTCCCGGCTGCGCCCTGACCTATCCCTGGGGCAATGCCGGTTTCACCTCGATCTGTGCCGATGGCAGCCTCGCCAATGTGAGCATTGGTGCCGACAAGGCCGACATCACCCATACCAAGCCATTTTTCGACCCCGAGAAAGATGCTGTCTTTGAACACAGCCCCTCTCATAGCGAAGACGGCAAGACCTTCTTCATTTCCTATAGCGGTCTGGTCTACCCTGCGACGCTCTCGGCCCATACAGTGATCGACAAGCCCTGGTCGATCCAGGAAGCCGCAGGCATGAAAGCTGCGACCAATGCCGACAGCCCGTTTACCGTCACCTGGCGTCCGGGTGGCTGGCAGCTTGCGGCCCTGCATTATGCAAGCGGCCATCTCTATGTCGCCATGCATCAGGGCACATTCTGGACGCACAAGGTGGCCGGTACGGAGATCTGGGAACTCGACGTGGCCACGCACAAGCTGCTGCGCCGCATCAAGCTGCCCAAGCCCAGCTCGATGGTCGGCGTTACCCAAGATGCCAGTCCCCTGCTCTTCACGGATGACGAGGCCGGTGATTTCTTCATCTGGGATCTGAAATCGGGCAAGATTGTTCACACCATGAAGCATCTGGGTGACGATCTCTATTTCACGGTCGCTCTGGGGGAATGATGGGCGCACTTGCTCTGCAAATGGCCAGTGCTCTGGGCACCGATGCCGTCGGCGCTCTGTTTCTGGGTACGGGCATTGCCAAAATGCTCGACCAGCCCGGCTTTGCCTCGGTCATCGCGTCCTATCGTCTTGTCCCGCTCGGCGCGGCCTTTCCCGTTGCACGCTTGCTGACAGGCGCGCAGATACTGCTTGGATTCTGGCTCTGCTCCGGCGTTTTGACCCGCGAGGCCTGTCTCTGTGCCGTGATACTGCTGGTTGCGTTCGCGCTGGCCATGGGCATCAATGTCGCGCGCGGTCGTACCGGTCTCTCCTGCGGCTGCCTTCCCGGCCGTGACACGCCGCTTTCCATCCGTTCCGTCATGCAAACGCTTCTTCTGGCGCTGCTCATGCTCGGAGCCGGCAACATCGGTCATCCCCCCGGTGCCCTGCTGGCCGCAATTACTCTGCTGGGTGGTGTTTCTCTTCTTCTTCTAGCGCTCGCCGCCACCCAGCTCAGCACCGCAGGAGACGCGGCATGACGGCTTTTCTGCTCATCTCCACCCTGCTTCTGGCAGGGCTGTGCTGCGCCCTCTCCCTTGCCGTTCTGGTCCTGGCCCGACAGATCGGTGTGCTGCATGAACGCATCGCTCCTATCGGGCAGCAGCCAGTTCTCTCCGGCCTGCAGGCTGGTCAGGCGCTGCCCCGTATCACCGCGCGGCGCCTCAATGATTCTCCCTTCATTATGGGTGGCCAGCATGACACCGGCAGGTCGAGCCTGATCCTGTTCGTCTCGCCCGATTGCCCTGTCTGCAAGCGCGTTCTGCCCATCGTGCAGGCTCAGGCCAGCATCCATGATCTCGATCTCGTTCTTGCAGGCGAAGGCGATGTCGCGGCGCTGCGTGCCATGGCCGCAGGCCTCCGTCTTGGGGCAACACCTTTCGTAACCAGTCAGGAGCTGCTTCTGCTGCTCCAGATCGGCAGACTGCCCACGCTCATTACCCTCGATGCCCGTGGCGTGATCACTGCGCGCGACGTGGCCAATACCAGACAACAGGTCGAGGCGCTGATTGCGACCCTTCCTGCTCCCCCATCCCCCTCGCTTGAGACCAAGGAGTTCCTCCATGACGCAGTCTGAACCGATTTCGGGCCGCGCGATCCAGGACGGTGTCTCGTCCAGCCCGCTCGACCGGATGACGGAACGCCTGACCCGGCGCGTCGCCGGCTACAGCTCGCGACGCAGCGTGCTTGGTCGCCTTGGTGCCTGGGCAACATTCGGCGCCATCGTGCCGCTTCTGCCGGTCGAACGCGCCTCTGCTGCAACCCCGGCAAAAAAGGACGACAAGGCGGTCGCAAAAGCGCCCTCTCCTTTTGCTGCCAAGGCACAGACCACCGATCCAACCGCCTGTGACTACTGGCGCTACTGCGCCATTGACGGCTTTCTCTGCGCGTCATGCGGCGGTGGTGTGCATAGCTGCCCCCCGGGCACACGCCCTTCGCCTACTTCATGGATTGGCACCTGTTTCAACCCGCGTGACGGCCAGTCCTATCTCGTGGCCTATCGCGACTGCTGCGGGCAGGATGCCTGCAGCCAGCCCCCCTGCCTTGGCACAGATGGCGACCAGCCCAGCTATCGTCCCCAGGCGAATAACGACATCATCTGGTGCTTCGGCACGGGTGCGCTCGTTTATAACTGCTCCACATCCGTCATCGTCGGAAACGCTTCATGATCAGACGTATCCTTCCCTTCGCAAGCCTTCTGGCCCTGCCACTTCTTACGGGTACCCCCGCCCATGCCGAGGACGGTGCGGCCATCTACAACGCCAATTGCAGCGTCTGCCATCAGGCAGGCGGCGCGGGCTCTCCGGGGCAATTTCCACCACTGGCCGGGCGTATCGGCAAGATCGCCGCAACGCCTGAAGGCAAGACCTATGTCGCCGATGTGCTGCTCAATGGCGTTCACGGCACGATCGAGGCCGGCGGCGCCAGCTATATGGGCTTCATGCCGTCGTTCAAGGCTCTCACAGACGACCAGCTCGCCTTGGTGCTGACCTATATCAGTTCCCTCAATACGCCGGGCGCCCCGGCCTTTACCCCCGATGAGGTCAAGGCTGCGCGCGCCGCGCCGAAGAAAGCCAAGGAAATCCTCGCCGAAAGAAAGGCCCTGAATGACGCGCATCCGCTTCCCTGATTTTCTGCTCGTCGGCGCTCTTGTTCTGCTCGGCCTCGCGGGTGCGGGCTGGGCAAGAGCTGCGACACAGACCCATACGGTAACGAATTATCTGACCCATTGCGGCGGCTGCCACGGGATTGAGGGCATTTCAGGCAGGACATTCGTGCCCACATTGCGCGATCAGGTCGGATGGTTCGTCTGCTCACCGGAAGGCCGGGATTATCTCGTGCGTGTTCCGGGAATTTCGATGTCGCTGATACGCGACGATCAGGAACTGGCTGATGTCCTGAATTTCGTCGTCTTCCGTCTTGGTGGTTCCAGCACACCGACAGGCACCAGGCCCTTTACCGCTGCGGAAGTGCACAAACTGCGCGCCCAGCCCCTGCAGACCGACGACCTCATGGCCCTGCGTGCAGAAGTGCTCAGCCGCGCACGCGCCGCCTGCCCGCATTGACGGCGAATTCTGCTCAAGGGGCGTTGACCCCGCCGGGTCTATTCGCTTGCTCGACTGGCTCTCTGTCAGGAACAAGCTGTCGAGCAAGCAAAAACCAGCGCAAAGCGAGGGTCAGGATGGGAAAAGCAGGCCCTGCAAACCCTCATTGGCAACCCACGACATAAACATTTCTATGAACACAAAGCCAGTGCAGGAACGACCCTTCCGGTTGCCTGATCAAAATCAGAGACAAAGCGGGACGTCGGCCCTCGTTCCCTCCTGCCATGTGTCCTGCGAAAGACGGCCTGGGAGAAGCCATTACGGCTTCCGATACAGGCGCTATTCGGAAACGCCTTGCAGACAGAGCCTCCTGCGAGAAATATCTCGTTTACTCACGCGCCTGTCAGCATTTATGGCAGGCAGGGCCTTTCAAAACCTCACGAAGTGGTCATTTCAGCCCGCCAGGGCCTGTGGGTTTGCCGTCATGAAGCCCTGCAGGGAACGATATCCTGTCTCCTGCACACCCAGCAGGCTTTCCAGATGCTCCAGATTATTCACCAGACCGCGTGCCTGAACGGCACCTGCTGCGTCGAGCAACACGGCAAAAGGCACGCGATCCACGCCAAGCAGGCGACCGATTGTCGGATCGTTGACGAAACCGTTTTCGGAAAGGCCCAGTGCAGAAGTCGTGCGTTTCTGCGCTTCGTCGCTTTCATCACCACAATAAAGCAGCGACAGGTGCTCACGTCGGACAAAATCATTGATGATCGGCACCATCTTGCGCGATACGGGGCAGGAGCCGGAAACGAAAACCAGAAGCTGAGACCTCCCGTCATCGCGGCTCCCTCCTGCCGTCACCTCAAGCCCCGACAGGCTGAGCAGGCGTGTGGCTGGCAGATGATCGATGGCCGCTGCCGTGGGCGCCAGCGCCCCGAGAGGTGCGATACGACGATAGAAGCCCCTTACGCGCTGAAACAGCAATGCGATTACAGCACACAGGCCAAAGACAACCAGCCAGATGATGGATTGCGCGTAAACCAGTGTTGTCGTGTCGCTCATTGACGGGTTTCCTTCACGCGCTTCCAGACGCGACGCTTGAGCAGGGCCAGAAGTGTCCCAAGACCCGCCAGATAGGCCAGAACGACCAGCCCGGTATTCGAGCGCGCTGCACGGTGAGGATGGGCCACCCAGTCGAGAAAAGCACCAACATCCTGTGCCATCTGGGGTATTGTGGCCTTTGTCCCGTCAGCATAGGTCACTTGCCCGTCATGAAGCGGTGGCGGCATGCCGATATGGTTTTGGGCGAAAGCGGTATTGTAATAAGACCCTGGTACCAGAACGACATCCGCAGGTTTCGGGGCATAGGACCGAAGAATGGTCTCGATCCGCTTGGCGCCCCCTTCTTCCGTCATGGCGAGGCGTGAGAAATCGGGCGGCAAAGCACCATGATTGGCCAGGCGCGCCATGGCTTCATTGGGGTAGGGCGACCCGATCGGGTCGGATGGATGCGCCGCACGAGTCTTGGGATCACCATCGTCATCAAGCCCGTCTGGAACCTGACGCGAGGCCGCATAGGCCTTGATGTCGGGCACGGCGAGGCCGATGCCGGAAAGATCGGCAAATGTCACATGGTTGAGACTGTGGCATGTACTGCAAACCTGCCGATAAACCTGAAAACCTCGCTGTGCGGGCGTGGCAGCCTGTGCCGACAGAGGTAGAGTCAGAAGCACGCCAAGAAGATACCGCTTCATGCGCCCTCTCCCCTCAGGGTGGCAGGCTCGGGACGGGTGATCTCAACCTTGGGCAGAAATGGCAGCAGGATCAGGAAATAAGCGTAGTAATACGCTACGCTGATACGGCTGATCGCGAGCCAGAGCCCGGTCGGCTTGTGCATTCCCGCAACGCCCAGCGCGATGAAAGCAGCAAACAATGCCAGAAGCGCCCAGCGCAGAACCGGGCGATATCGCGCCGATCTGACTGGGGAGCGATCAAGCCATGGTACGGCAAACAACACGGCGAGACTGCCTGCTGACAGAATGAGACCACCCAGCTTGGACGGAACAGCGCGCAAAATGGCGTAGAAAGGGGCAAAATACCATTCCGGCGTAATATCGCCCGGCGTCACGAGCGGGTTGGCCATTGCATAATTATTGGCCAACGTCAGAAGATCGGGCGCAAAGAAGATCAGGACCGCATACACCATGAGAAAAAGGCAAAGACCAAGCCCATCCTTGGTAGTGTAATAGGGATGGAAAGGCACGACATCAGCCGATGTTTTCGGCTCTACCCCTGTAGGGTTGTTGGACCCCACCACATGAAGCGCCGCCACATGCAGCACGATCACGCCGATGATGGAAAATGCCGTCACGAAATGCAGGACATAGATCCGGTGCAGGGCAACCGATCCGAGCCCCTCGCCACCAAGCAGCCATGAGGCCAGCGCCGGGCCGACCAATGGCACGGCGTTCATGGCATTGATAACGACCGTGGCACCCCAATAGGACATCTGGCCCCAGGGCAGGATATACCCTGCAAAGGCAGCAATCATGACCAGAATGAACAGACCGAGCCCTGTCAGCCAGAGCAGTTCGCGCGGTGCCTTGTAGGAGCCGTAATAAAGACTGCGCGCCATATGCACATAAAGTGCTACAAAGAGCATCGAGACGCCACCCATATGAATAGCGCGCACAAGCCAGCCCGATGACACATGGCGGTCGATCGTCTCAATGCTGTTGAACGCCTCGGCGACGCTCGGCGTGTAATTAAGTGCAAGAAAAATACCGCTCACGATGAGGAGCGCCAGGGCGACGGTGGCAAACGCCCCAAAATTCCAGAGATAGGTCAGATTGCGCGGCATGGCGAAATCGACATATTCGCGTCGAAATGCCGAAATGATGGGCAGGCGTGCTTCCAGCCAACCTGCGGGCGTGTTGTCCGGTTTGCTCATGGTCGCCGCTCAGATCTGCTGGATGGAAGCGATGGAAAATGCCGGGTCGCCCTTGCTTTGGCCAATACGCACACGGGTGGCTGAGAGCACAGTAACCGGCGGCACGGGAAGATTATAGGGCGCTGGCGCGTCTTTATAGACGCGACCCGCCGCATCGAATTGCGAGCCGTGGCAGGGACAGGAATATTTTCCCGATTTGTCGTTGGGTGAAGGTGTGGCGTAGGACGGCACACAACCGAGATGGGTACAGATACCGATCAGCACGCCAATTTCCGGCACGACAGAGCGATGCCAGTTTGTCGCGTCTTTCGGCTGCTGCAGGATTTTGGATTCGGGGTCGCGCAGACGCTGCACGATATCGGCTGTTTTCAGCAATGCGAGCATTTCGGGTGTGCGCTTCTGTATAAATACAGGCCAACCGCGCCAGGTCACGACCAGCTGCTGGCTAGGGCGCAAGGCAGCAATATCGACATCAATCGAGTCATCCTCGCCAAGAGACGTATTTTTCGTACCGTTCAGACTGTCGAGAAAGGGGTAGGCCAGGGCGCAGGCGCCAACACATCCGGCCCCCACAATGACAGTCGACAGCACATCGCGTCGCCTCGCCCCTCCTCCAGGTATCGGACAGGAGGGAGAGGGGGTGGGGCGGTCTGCGTCCTGAGTCATGAAGTCCTGCTTGAATAGGATGATTTAATCATCCCGGGCTCGCAAAATCGTGTCAACATCAAAACAACTCCCTGCGTCGAAATAGAAGAGCAGACTTGCAATCCTGCGCGACACTGGTGATCCTTCCATAACAAGCGGTGCCACAAAAAAGCGAGAGATCACAACGATATGAGAACGATTCTTATCAACGGTGAATCGCATGACGTGGATGTTCCGGATGACATGCCGCTCTTGTGGGTGCTGCGTGACATTCTGGGGCTGACCGGCACGAAATATGGCTGCGGGATTGCACAATGCGGTGCCTGCACCGTGCACGTGGCAGGCCAGCCTGCGCGCGCCTGTCAGCTGCCTGTTTCGCTTCTGGGCGACCGACCTGTAACCACCATCGAAGCCATTGGTCAGACCGCGCTTGGTCAGCGCGTGCAGGAGGCCTGGCTGGAAGAACAGGTCATTCAGTGCGGTTATTGCCAGTCCGGGCAGATCATGGTGGCAACCGCCCTGCTTCACACCACACCTGCACCGAGCGACGACGATATTGATGACGCCATGTCGGGCAATATCTGCCGCTGTGGCACCTATGTGCGCATACGCGCCGCCATTCATAAGGCGGCCAGCAATGCGTAAGCCCCATCAGATCGGCCCTGTGCTCAATCGCCGTGCCATTTTGCGTGCCGCCCTCGCTACAGGCGGCGGATTGATGCTTTCCGGCATTATTCCCGGCCTGCCGGGTGCCCGCGCCGAAGCAGCAGGCGCTTTCACACCCAACGCCTTCATACGCATTGATCGCGAGGGTGCCATCACCTTCATCATGCGCCATGCCGAAATGGGTCAGGGTATCTATACCGGGATCGCCATGCTGATCGCCGAAGAGCTTGAGGTGCCGCTCGACAAGGTTACCCTCGAAGCCGCTCCTGCCGATAGGCGCTATGTCGACAAGGCAGCCGGTGAGGAAGTGACGGGAGGTTCGGCTTCGACACGCGATAGCTGGATCCCGTTGCGTCAGGCGGGGGCAGCGGCACGGATCATGCTCCTGCGCGCGGCTGCCGCAAGATGGTCGGTTCCGGTCGAAAGCTGTGTGGCACGAGAAGGGACCATTCTGCATCCGGATTCAGGCCGCAGCCTTCCTTATGGTGCCTTGGCAGATGATGCCGCCCGTCAGCCTGTTCCCGACCCCATTCCCCTGAAAGACCCTGCGCAGTTCCGCCTGATCGGGACCAGCCCGCAGCGCATGGACACGCATGCCAAGAGCAATGGCAGCGCGCTGTTCGGTATGGATGTGCGTGTCGATGGCATGAAAATCGGCCGTATCATGGCCTGTCCGGTCAAGGGGGGAACGCTGGCCGGCTTCGACCGCGACGCGGCGATGAAAATTCCCGGTGTGATCGAGATTGTCACCCTTCCCGATGCGCTTGCCGTTATCGGCGCGCATAGCTGGGCCGCCATTTCAGGGCTCAAGGTCGCGAATCCGCGTTGGAATTTTGGTCCGAATGCCGGAGTGTCGAGCGCCACACTGCTCGAGGCGCTGAAGAACGCATCGGCACAAACCGGGCTGGTCGCGAAAAAGACCGGCGATGTCGATTCTGCGCTTGCCAGTGCCTCCACCCGCGTCGACGCTGTCTACGAACTGCCCTTTCTGGCCCATGCTGCGCTTGAACCCATCAATACCACGCTGCATATCCGCCCCGATTCCGCCGATGTCTGGGTAGGAACGCAGGTGCCCATACGCGCCCGGCAGGAGGTTGCCGACGCTACTGGCCTGCCACCAGAGCGTATTACTGTGCATAACCACCTGATCGGTGGCGGTTTCGGTCGCAGGCTTGATTCAAATTCGATCGGCCAGGCAGCGCGTCTTGCAAAGCAGGTAACCTATCCGGTCAAGCTGTTCTGGACGCGTGAGGAAGATATCCGTCAGGATCAGTTCCGCCCGTTCTATTATGATCGCATCTCGGCCGGGCTCGACGACAAGGGTATGATCAAGGCGTGGCATCACCGCACCACCGGTTCATTCGTCCTGGCGCGCTGGGCGCCGGAGGGGCTGCAGAACGGACTGGATTCCGATGCCGTCGAAGGCGCTACCGAAACACCCTATGCCATTCCCGCCCAGCGTAACGAGGCCGTGCAATGCGAGCCCGACGGGCTGACCACCCTGTGGTGGCGCGGCGTCGGCCCGACCCATAACGTGTTTGTTGTCGAAGGCATGATCGACGAACTGGCCCATGCCGCCGGCACTGACCCGCTCACCTTCCGCCGCAGACATCTCGGCTCCTCACCTAGAGGGATGAAAGTTCTCGATGAAGCCGCAAAACAATCCGGCTGGGGACGCACCTTGCCCAAAGGCCATGGGCTTGGCATCGCGCTTCATTATTCCTTCCAGAGCTGGGCTGCGACCATTCTCGAAGTACGGGTTGAGGAAAACGGGCAGATCCATCTGGTGAGGGCCGATACGGCGGTCGATTGCGGGCCTGTCGTGTTTCCCGATGCCGTACGCGCGCAAATCCAGGGTGGCCTGATTTTCGGCCTGACCATGGCGCTATACAACGAAATCACCTTTCGTGACGGCCAGGCGGAGCAAAGCAATTTCCATGATTATCGCATGATGCGCCTCAATGAGGCGCCTGATATCCGTGTGCATCTCGTCTCCGATCCGACGGCAGAGATCGGCGGTATTGGTGAGGTCGGCACTGTGGCGGCAGCCCCCGCGCTGGCCAATGCCATTTTTGCAGCAACCGGAAAACGCCTGAGGCGCATACCCTTCGTGCCGCAGATGAGTGCCCCGAAAAACCCTGAAAACACTGGGGAGAAAGGCGCATGAAACGCCGCATCGTTTTCTCCGCCACCGCGCTGTTGTCCCTGACCATCGGGCTTTGTGGCACCGCACAGGCACAACAGGCCCAGCCGGAAACGCAGCCGCCTGCTTCGGGGAAAAGCGCCCAGGTTACACGCGGCCGCGCCCTGTTCGTCGCAGCAGATTGCGCAGCGTGCCACCTCTCGCGGGATAACCGATCCCTGACGGGCGGGCGCGTCTTCACCCTGCCCTTCGGATCGATTCATGCGGTCAACATCACCCCGGATCGTGAGACGGGCATTGGGGCCTATACCGACAGGGCCTGGCTGAAAATGCTGCGCGAAGGTGTGGGGTTGGGTGGCAAGCATCTCTATCCCGTCATGCCCTACACCTCCTACACTTTACTGAGCGATGACGATGCGCTGGCCATAAAGGCCTATTTGTTCACCCTGCCCGCCATTCATGCCCCAGCCCCGAAAAACAGCCTGTCCTTTCCGTTCAACCAGCGCTGGACCATGATTTTCTGGAACTGGTTCAATAATCCGAACCGGCGCATGGCGACGGATACCACGCGCTCTGCGCAATGGAATCGCGGAGCCTATCTTACCGAGGCGCTGGGCCATTGCGGCCAGTGCCATACGCCGCGCAATTTCATGTTCGGCCTGAGCCGCCGCGCCTATGCCGGAGCGGTGCAGGTGGGATGGACCGCCTATAATCTTACCTCCGACCGCGAGCATGGGCTTGGGGCCTGGAGCGATGAGGACCTCTTCAGCTATCTCTCAACCGGCCACGCCAAAGGCCACGGCCCTGCCTCTGGCCCTATGGCAGAAGCCGTAGAGCACAGTCTCAGCCAGCTACCCGCCGATGATGTTCGTGCGATGGTCGTCTATCTGCGCGGTATCGCGGCGCAGCCCGATGGTCCCAGTCGAAACCATGGGCAGATTGCCGAAAATGATGGCTCGTCAGCAGGCAGACATGTGTTCCAGCAGGCTTGTGCCGGGTGTCATATGGAAGATGGATCGGGCCGCCAGTCGGACTGGGCCGCTCTTGGCGGCAGCCACTCCCTGAGCGACCCGTCAGCCACTAACCTGGTTTCCGTGCTCAGAGAAGGCACTTCCCTGCAGACCGCTCATGGCGCCATGACGATGCAGAAATTCACCTCCGCCTACACGCCGGAAGAACTCTCAGCGCTTTCTTCCTGGATGCTGCATCATTTCGGCGGGGTAAAGGCCTCGGTCGATCCCGCGAAATTCATACCCTGAATTCCCCCCTCGAAGCCGGTCACGCGTAGGGGCCTGAAAACCCGTTTTCAGGCCCCGTCTGACACGAGACTGATATTTTCCCGCGGAGATCAGAAAACGCTCATGGAGAAAAATACTTTCTCCATGAACACCGCAACAGCCTCAGGGCACGCTGTAAAGCCGTTCAGGGCGTATCGACATTCGCCCAAACGACGCGTGTGACCTGCTGTGAGCCATTGCTGTAGCGATGTGGCGTTTCACTGGGAAAGGAGAAGGAATCTCCCTCACGCAGAATACAGTCCTGACCGCCCACCTGGAGATGCAGGCAGCCTTGCAGGACCAGACCGGATTCAAAGCCGCTATGGGTCAGGATCTTGGCACCCGAATGCCCGTTGGGTTCGATGATCATGAGATAGGTACGCAGCAATTCCGGGTTCTGGGAATTGAGCATCACCTTGGTGATCCCCTCGCCAAAGCTGAGGAGACCATGATCCTCGATACGAGTATAGAAAGCCGGGGTATCGTCGGCATGACCCTTGATGGCACCGAAGAACGTCGACATGTCGAGCTCGAGCACATCCGAAATCTTCATCAGGTCGCGTATGCTCGGCGATGACGCGCCACGTTCTATCTGGCTCAGATGGCTGAGCGAAATACCGACACGCGACGCAACATCCTTGAGCAGATATCCGTTCTGCTTTCTTCTCTCACGGATGGTGTTGCCCAGAGTACGATCGATGTTCGACGTCATAACGACAGGTTCGTTCAAAGACATTTCGCGTAAACCAGATCCCGGAGAAAATATCAGTTAAGTCGGAGCACCTGAATCAACCGGTCGTTCTGATGAGGGCCTTTGGCGAGCTCCATCCCTTTTGGGACCGGATAAACTAGAGTGGCAACAAAAATGCTTTTATTCAACCAGTCATATTTGCCCTTCGGCGCGATGAATTCAGGGCTCAGGCGATATTTGTAGTCCTTGCCACCGTCAATCGGGTAAGCGAGCCCCTTATTGTGGATGACGATAATCTGCCCGTCATCGGTCTTGAGCCGATAAAACGCATCGACCACCTCCACCCCATCAGGACGCAGAACCGGCAGATCGGCCCCGCCAGCCTCGACAGTGCCATGAATACCAGGGCCATCGAAACGGCCACCAATAATCGGCCAGATTTCCGTACGCTCGCCATCCTTGCTGGCGCCTTCAGGTCCCGGGCGCACAGGGTCGGTGCAGGTCACGACCAGATTCAGCACAAGCTCTGTTTTGACCGGATCATAGACCTTGCCGTTGAACGGGGGTTCTGTCGCCGCATGGGCCGCCCCTGATGCAACGAGGCAGGTAAGCGCGCAAAGTGCTGATTTCAGGCTCTTCATGTCAAATCACCTAGAAAGAGAGAAAAGAGGGTTACTGCAGCGGATCGCGCCGACAGGGCTGCATGAGCACGTTGTTGCACGGCGCAAGCGTTGCAGGAATGGCTGAAACAGCGAGACCCGGCGCACCCTGCTCGGGCACGGTGCCCAGCACGAGGCGCGACAGATGCTGCGGATCATGCCACAGACGGTTGGTGGCAGGCAGCAGCCAGGGCGAGAACCCGTAACCACCAAAATTGCCTGGCGCATCGATCCAGAGGCGCAAACGCGACCCGGCACGAAACACATGGCCCATCTTGCTCAGCTCGACGCGCGCCAGAACCGGCTCGTCAGGCGCAAGACTCTTTGTCGTATCGACACGATCCAGTGGAAACGGGCGCAACAGGGTGGATCTGGCCGGGTCCTGCGCCCGATCGGAGAGACGCAGCCACCCGCGCTCGACAAACATTTCCTGATGATCGGGGCGCAACTCCGTCAGCGTTACCTCAACATCGGTATCGGGCATGTCAGATGACAGCCAGAGATCTGCACTGGCCGGACCATAGGCAATGAGTGTCTTGCCCAACGGTGCCGAGGTATAGGCCAGGCTGCCTTCGCGCCAGTGTTCCGGCAGAGCCCCCCAGCCATAATGATCGGCATCGACATCCACATCCGGCCCGCGCACCGGATAGGCATAGCTGTCAGACCCGGTTGAGGGCTTGGCATTGTCTTCCAGCAGACCTTTGGCGGCGAGCGTAAACACATGAGGTGTCACCGCAATCGGATAATGCGCCCCGCTCAGGGTGAGGCGGGGTGTCATCTGCTCGACCTTCTCATGCCCTTCGCCATGAGAGCCGCTTTCAAGCCAGACGCGCACATGAGGCGTATCGCTGAAGGCTGCTTCATGTCCCTTGAGGAAGCGATCAAAAAAACCGAGAAGCAGGCTGCGATATCTAAGCGACTCATAGGCATCGTGCTGACCGTTGGTCTGCACCAGCCATGTCTTTTCCGGGGCAAGCGTGTCCTGATAATAGCCCTCACGTGAGGTCACAGCCTCATCCTGAAAAGCCTCCATGGACAGAACGGGCACCCCGATCTGGCTGGTTCTGGCCGCCAGATTGCGTTTCTCGATTTCGGCGTCGCGCAGCGGATGACGCAAAATCAGGTCACGGAGGTTATCCTTGCGATTGGCCTCGGTATTGACGGCAAGACGATCCAGGCAGCGCTGGTCATGCTCGGTCTGGGCGCCTTCCTTCAACGCATCCCAGCGCGACTGAAGATACAGCAGCCAGCCGGAAGGAAACTGCATGTTGGGCACGCCACCCGGCGCCCAGCTATCCAGACGCGCATCCCCCAGAACCATGCCCGGCGCAATGGCCTGCAGATGCGGGGGGCGTGTCGAGGCTGTGGCGATCTGCGACATGCCCGCCCAGGACCAGTTCGCCATGCCGACATGCCCGTCAGACCAGGGCTGTGAGGCCGCGAATTCGACAATGTCGTAGCCATCCTGGCCATAGCTCGGGGTCAGAAAGGTAAAATGCCCTTCCGAACACCCCGTCCCCCGGGCATTGACCCCGAACACCGCGTAGCCCTGCGCGACCAGATCGCGATCAAGGCTGACCGACATGGCCGTATCACCCTTGAGATAGGCCGAACTGCCGATACCGCCGGGGTCGTAACCGCTATAATTGATCACGACGGGAAACGGCCCCTCGCCCTTCGGCAAAAGCACGCTGTAGCGCAGGGGCGTATGATCACGCGTCGTCAGATAACCGACGACACGTCGCCCCCAGAAAGGCACGGTTCTTACCAGTTCGGGATTATATCCCGAAACGGCGGCAATCACACTGCCGCCTGAACTTGCCTCCTGGGCCTTTCCCACGCAGGGAAAGGCCAGCAGTGAAACACCAAGGCAGAGACCTGCCAGAGAAGACCGTCCTGCCATCACGAGCGCGGTCAGTGACGCTGGCAGGTATTGGAGGGGGCGTTCCCTGCCAGAACCGATTTCAGCCACGCAATCTGCGTGTCCATCGATTCAACCATGGCGGCACCATGCTCGGCATTGGGCACAACCATGTATTTCACGTCCGATCCGGCATGGCAGGCATCCTTTGCGTAGGATTCCAGTGTGTGGATGGGAATGGTCGTGTCGCCACCGCCAGCAATCAGAAGGATCGGCCCCTTGGCCTTCTCATATCCCACCGTCTGCTCGGCAAAGAACTTCTTGACGTATTTGTTCTTGTCCCAGTCGGGCCGCACCAGTTCCTTGGCCGAGTAGGGGTAATAAAGGGCGTTACCCGTCAGCCAGCAGGCCTTGCCAGTCGCTTCGGGATATTGAGAAAGCCCGGCTTTGGAGAGCAGTTCCTCGGGCTTGAATTCAGGATATTGCGCGTGAATGGCATAAGCGAGCCACGACATGTAAGGACCACCCGCCTTTTTCACGGCCGAAATATTGGCATTGATCATGCCGACACGCGCAGCTGGTGCTATCGAGATGGCGCCAAGATAGCCCGGATCATTTGCCTTGGCCTCGGCTTCAGCCGTGGCGAGAGCGGCATAAGCGCCCTGGGAGTGACCGACCACGAACCATTTCTGTGACAGATCGGGAAGCAGTGCATGGGCAGCGGGCACGGCATTGCGGATATCGGCCACCTGGGCAGACTTGTTCATGTACTGGTGCGGGCTATCCGTTCCCAGACCATGATAATCGGTCATGACAAGCACAAATCCGGCAGCAGCCAGATCAAACACGCGCAACCCGCCGTAATAGACATCCTTCATGAGCGACGGCGCACAGGACTGGGCGGTACCGCTGGTACCGTGGGCCCATACGATGACAGGCCAGCCCCCTTCTGGCGCCTTGCCGGGAGGCACGACAACAACACCCGATGTCGCGACCGGATTACCGTGCGAGTCCGTCGAACGATAGAGAATGCGCGTTGCGGTAAAGCCCTTGGGTAAGCTGTATTCGGGCGCTTTTTCCTGACGCAGCAATGCGCCAGGTGCAGAAGCAGCAATATCGGCAGGCGTGCTGTAAAATGCTGTGCGCGGCAGGGCATCCTGGGCTTCGAGCGAACGGGTGACGGCCGGATCGGTCGGCAAGGGTGGCTCTCCGGCATGAGCAAGCCCGCTCAGCCCGGTCGAGAGCACAAGCATGGCAAGCAGATTGGCTTTGAGAGACAGTTTCTTTGTCATGTTCCACCTGAAAAGAGAGAAAAACCTGTTCTGAAACCGGGTGCGTTCAGAAATCATACCCGATCTGGAAACGATAGCTGGCGGGCATTCCGTAAATCTGCTGGAAGTCGCTTACCCCGTCGGTCTGACCGACCGTTCGGTAATGCACGTTGGTCACGTTGAACCCCATAAGCGCCAGATTCCAGTGCTGCTTATGGGAAAGCAGATCGAGACGCACATCCAGCAGGCCGTAACCCGGAATGTTATTGATCCAGGCCCCGACCCCGCGCGACGCATTCAGCGTAGTGCGGAAGCTGTAATTCATCTGCACCCCTGCGGTATAAGCCCCGTTGAACATCTCGTGCTCGTAGCGGGCCGAGGGCGTCAGGCTCCAGCGCGGGGCATAAGGCAGGCGCTGCCCCTGCCACGACACCAGATTACCAGCGTAATCAATCTGGTACTGCGAGGATCTGACGATTTTCGCGTCGTTATAGGCAGCCCCGAGATTGAAGGTGAGGGTCGGTACGGGCTTCCAGACGATATTGCCTTCGAGGCCCTGATTGACCGCTGTGCCCAGATTGGTCAGGGTCGAAGTGATCGTCTTGCTGACGGCTGAATATTCGGTCGTGAAGTTCTGATAATTATAGGTGCGGTAATAGAAAGCCGCGCCGTCGACGATCAGTTTGCGGTCACGCGTCTGGGCCTTGAACCCGGCCTCGACGGCCCAGACCTGCTCCTCACGATAAGGGTCGATCTGTGCCGTGCTGGCGATGGGGAAGCCGCCGTAAAAACCGCCCGACTTATATCCGCGCGCAACAGAGGCGTAGACCATATTCAACGGGTCGAACTGATAGCGCAGCGCGGCCTTACCCGTGACATGGTCTTTCAGCTGATACTGGCGCGTCACGTCAGAAGCGACGTAGTAACCTGGCGATTGCTGGAAGGCGCCATTATAGGTCTTGTATTCCCAGGTACTGCGCGCACCGAAATCAAGCGAGAGCTTCGGCAGGATATGATAGGTGACCTGCCCGTAGCCGCTATAGGATTGCGTTTTCTGGGTGTAGCTCAGGATTCCGTCATTCGCCGCGCCGGAAAGGCCGGTGTAGAGAGTCTCGAGCGCGTTATCGAAAAGCTGGAACTGCTTGTTCTCTTCCAGATCCTCATAGGCCACATCGACACCGAGCAGCCAATCGAGGCGCTTGGGTTTGCCCGAGCTGAGGCGCAGATTTTCCTGCACCATGCGCATGGGGGTGTGCTCGATCTGCGTGGCATAAACGGGGCCGGTTGCAGCGTAGTTGTAATTCAGACCGTAATCAAAATAATCGAGCGAGGTGATGGACGTCAGTTCCAGGCCACCAAGATCGCCCACCGCGCTGAATTGTGCCCCACCCGCCATGTTATCGAGCTGGTTTGTGGGCGATGAAAGCACTTTGGTGCCATCCTGCGTCTGGCGTGACGCCGCCTGGCTTGCATCGCCAAAAGCCTGAGGCAGGGTGAGACAGTTCTGCTGGTCGGCATAACCGGCGATCATCGCCGAGCAGAAACCGCCCGTATTATTGTAAACGCCAATCGCCGTTGCCAGAGCGAGCTGCGACTTGTCGCGGCTGCCATGCAGATCGAAATTAAGCGTCCAGTTATCAAGTTTCGCCGCCACCTCGAGGCGGACAGCGTCGCGGTTCTTTCGACCCCATTTCGCGCCATTCTGAAGCGATGTCTGCCAGCCACTCCAGCCATGGTCCGATGTCTCGGCAATACGGAAGGCCAGATTGCGTGTAATCGGCGCGCCATAGGCGGCATTGATATGGCCGTCACCCCAACGCCCATAAGAAACAGCAACCGAGCCGGTCGCCTTGTCGAAATTGGGCTTGTTTGTCAGCACGCGCACGGCGCCACCGATCGTGTTGCGTCCATAAAGACCGCTTTGCGGTCCTTTCAGGACTTCAACACGGGCAATATCGAACAGGCTGCCCGTACCCATGACCGTGCTTGGCTGATAGGCGTCGTTCAAAAAGATGGGGGCCGCGGGGGTCGAGTTTGGATTGAAATCGGCAAGACTGACACCACGGATGACCCAGGTCGGCATGGCGCCGCCATAGAAATCGAGGTTCTGTGCGTTGGTCGTGTATTTGATGAGATCGGGCAGGGTCTGCACGCCAAGGCGATTGAGTTCCTTACCCGTAAAGATCTGTACGGTTTCAGGTATCTGCTGCGCTGTTTCCTTGCGCCGACGCGAGGTGACCATAACCTCTTCAACACCACGGCCTTGGGCAGAAGAAGGTTTCGCAGCCTTCTTTTTTGTTGCGTTACTGGAATGTTTCGGATGCACCTGCACAGAAGCAGAGGTCTGGGCATGCGCCGCAACCGGGAGAATGCAGAGCGAACAGGAAAGCCAGAAGCGAAGCGACAGCACGCCCTTGCCTCTGACGGGGCGACACGCCCCTGCCGCGACACGGGGCCAGAAAGAGTCTGGTTCGGTATCGTAACGACTAGACGTGCGATATCGGCTCTGCTCGTGGCGACACATTGACGGCCTCAAATTGTTCGGGTGCGTGTTTGCGTGGGGTATTCTTCAAATCGATCCGAATACGAAACATCAGATCATGAGGGGAAAATTCGGTCAACAATTTTTTTTAAGAAATAATCTCGGTTACAATTTCCTGTGTAAAAATCTCCACAATGAGGGCGGACAGCGAAGAAAGTCAGCGCTAGTCTCTCTTCTCTGCCCCTACCGAAACAGGAAACCATGCAAGACCCGACCAGACCGACGGCGATTTCTGTCAGGGCGGTCTGCGCCATGCCCAGCGATCATCCTGATGATGTCATAGGATTCCTGATTGCCAGCCATAAGGCTGGTCATACCTGTGTTCTCGCCGTTCTGACAGATATCATTGAGGGCGCCTCACGCCCCCTGGGCACACTCATGGCCATGCGCGATGACGGTCATTATGTCGGCATGGTATCTGGTGGATGTGTCGAGGCCAGTGTTGTCAGTGAAGCCTGCAAGGCTATGGCAGAGAAGCGCGATCGTACCTGCCGCTACGGGAAAGGGTCACCGTGGTTCGATATTATCCTACCGTGCCGGGGCGGGATCGGCCTACATCTGCATGTTTTGCGCAACCTCGATGCTCTAAACAGCTTCATGGCGCAACGGGCTATACGTCAGCCTGTCAGGCTGCATTACGACATGGCGGCTCAAACGCTGCTTGCCACACCAGGCGACACACCCACCGGCTGGTCCGGCTCCACTTTCACAACTGCCTTTCGCCCTGACCCACAGATTCTCGTTTTCGGTGAGGGTCTTGAGAGCCATTATCTGACTTTGCTTGCCAGGGCCGCCGGGCTTGTAATCCTGAAAGGGGATATGACCCGTATCATGGTGCATGCGCATGATTGCGAAACAGCACTTGTCCTGCTGCTTCATGACCTCGACCGAGAACTCCCGCTCCTGCACGCATCCCTCCGCACCAGAGCGTTTTTCATTGGTTGTCTGGGAAGCCGCCGCACACAGGAACGGCGCCTCGACGCACTGCGCGCGGCAGGCTACGATGAAGAGACGCTCAAGCGAATTCGTGGCCCTATTGGATTGTTCGGCCCCTCGCGCGAGGCGCGTTCAGTGGCAGTCTCCATATTGGCCGAATTGTTTTCTCTGATCGAATCACGCAGGGCAGGTTTACTGTCGTGAATAATCAATCATGTGCCTTGCTCGTTCTCGGCGCAGGGCTAAGCCTGCGCTTTGGTGAGGAGGACAAACTGGCGAGCATCTTCCGAGGCTCCTTACTTTCCCATCATGTTCTGCGTGCTACAGCCGCCCTGGATTGGAGCGAAAAACGGTTTGTCTCCAGAGAGGCTGGGCTATGGCATGAGGCCTATCTTCAGGCAGGCTTTAGACGTCTTATCAACCTCAACCCCACGCAGGGGATGAGTACCTCTCTGGCCCTTGGCATAGAGGGCCTTGCAGCTGAAGAACATGTTCTTGTTTGTCTGGCCGATATGCCTTTCATCACAACAGTTCACCTTGCCCGCCTTCGGGAAGGCAGCGCGCAGGAGCCGGGATCGGTATTCGCTACAGCCGCAGCATCCTACAGAGGGCCACCTGCCATTTTCCCCGTATCCGTCCTGAAGGCTCTCGATTTGAGGGGGGACGTTGGCGCGCGACCTTTGCTTCGTCAGGCCAGACTGATCAATACCTCCGCGTGGGAGGTCAGCGATATCGACGATCGCAAAACGCTCGACGAACTGAGCGCAGACACATGAGCGCTCTGGCAGGCGAAATGCCGCCGATATTCGGTTCTCAGACAGAACAGGGCGTGTGAGATGGAGTGCTATATAGCGCTACCGGACTGATTTCATAAAAAGAATTGGTGCCATAGCCATAAAGGCGACATGCCCGAAGTCGAAACCGGGTTCCTGACCCGGTGCACCTGCGCGATTCAGTCGTTCTCCGGATCGCCCTTGAACAAGCCCCGAACCCTTAGAGATCGACTACAATGAAAACAGCCGCTCTCATCGAAGCGAGAGTGTTTCAGGACAGACCTCTTGTTTTTGCGGCACACTCGCGGTCAATCAGTGACCTTGAGCCGCAAAACAAGGAGCAAACCACCTAAGGCTCATCACTCGGGGCTGTTTGTGCCATGAGGCGCTGGATACGCTCCAGATCATCCGGCGTAGCAGGATTATAGATGATCAGGCCCAGATCTGGCCGTCCATCGACAGCAAACCCTGAATATTCGAGTTCGATCATCCCCACGGCAGGATGTTGCAGGCGCTTGGTTCCCTCACCCTGCTGCAACACATCATTGTGCTGCCAGAGCGCCGCGAAATCCGGGCTGGCAGCACTCAGTTCAGCGACAAGCCTGTCGATCTCGGCAGAAGCACCAGCCCGCACCACATCGGCACGAAAGGCCGCGACTACCGAATAGGCCAGGCTCGACCAGTCCGTCTGCATCGCGCGTATACGGGGCGTACAAAAGACGATCTTGAGGATATTCCGGTCTTCCCGCGCCAGCTTGCTGTAATCGGTGAGCACACAGGCAGCAGCCCTGTTCCAGGCAACGACATCCCACAAGGGTGTCTTGACAATGGCTGGGCTCCAGGTGAGCGCATCAAGCACACGTTGCAGGCGCGGCGTGATGCCTTCGGCCGCCCTGTACCGCCGTTCCGGCGGATGCCCAAGCGCCAGCATATACAGATGCTCCCGCTCTGCTTCGGTCAGCAGCATCCCCTTAGCAATACGATCAAGCACATCCGCCGAGGGCGAACCCGCCCGCCCCTGCTCAAGCCAGGTGTACCATGTGGGGCTGATATTGGCGCGTTGCGCGACTTCCTCCCGGCGCAGCCCCGGCGTGCGTCGCCTTGTGGCGGGAAAGCCGAACGCCGCCGGATCGAGACGATCACGCCTGTCTCGCAGATAGGCGCCAAGGGCGGTGGGTGATGTCACGGCAAGCCTGTCAGTGCTGATACTATGATAACGTCACTACTGTAACAGGATGAGTATGGCGGCCATGATCATGATCTGACAACCAAGGAAACTGGATCATGCGCGTTTTTCTGACCGGGGCGAACGGTTTTATCGGCGCCAAACTCGTTGCGGAACTCATTGGGGCTGGCCATCAGGTGCTCGGTCTGACACGCTCGACGGCTGGCGCGCAAAGGCTCCAGGCCGCAGGTGCAGAAGCGCTGCACGGCGATCTGGAGGATCTCGCCAGCCTGCGCGCAGGAGCGGCAGGAAGCGACGGCGTTATCCATACCGCGTTCGACCATGATTTCGCGCATTATCTTGCCAATTGCGAGAAAGACCGACGCGCTATCGACGCCATCGGTGAAGCGCTTGAAGACTCGAACCGCCCCTTCGTAATCACCTCCACAACGCTGTTCGGCGAAACTCATCCCGGCGCGTGCGCGGATGAGGATGTCTTTAACGCCCAGCACAAAAATCCACGGGTCATTTCGGAAATCGCCGCGCAGGGGATGATTGATCGCGACCGGAATGTCTCGCTGGTGCGTCTGTCGCAAATTCACGATACGGCGCGTCAGGGCCTCGTGACATTCCTGATCCAGCTCGCCCGCGAGACAGGGCGTTCCGCCTATATTGCGGACACCGATTATCGCTGGTCGGCAGCCCCTGTTTCGGCCACCGTCACACTCTATCGTCTGGCGCTTGAAAAGCAGGCCCACGGCGCACGCTATCACGCAACGGCGGAAGAAGGTGTGTCGGTACGCGCCATTGCCGAAAGGATCGGGCAAACTCTCGGCTTGCCCGTCACCGGACTGAGCGAGGATGAGGCAATGGCCCATTTCGGCTGGTTATATGGCTTCGTTAGCAAGGATATGACGGCCTCAAGTCAAAAGACACAGCAACGCCTTGGCTGGCAGCCCGTTGGGGCCAGCTTGCTGAGTGACATCGACAATCTCAGCCCTCAGGCGGCGTGAGTCGGCAGATCGTGACCTTGCTGGCGTATCCCATAAGGGCTGCGCCAGGTTGCCTTTGACCACTCACCGCGCTCACTGCGTCTGAAATCGCCTTTTCTCTGCCGAACGTACGAGGCCGACTGCGTCACCGGGGCGCAAAAACCGGAGCGGCGTGCCGGGGCCAGAGAGACGCCCTTCGCGCTCCCGGATCGTGATCACGCCAGATCGCCTGCTTGATTCCTGCCTGAAATTCATCACAGATGAGGGAAACCTGACGGATATTCATGGATCGTGATCGACATTCAGCCGCTAGCCATTTTGCGTGAAATCCATCGCACCGGCAGCCTGACACAGGCGGCAGAGCAATTATGCCTGACCCAGTCAGCCGTCAGTCATGCCATCCGCCGTTTCGAGGACCGATACAGCGTCAAGCTGTTCGAGCGCGAAGGCCACAAATTGCGCTTTACCCTCGCCGGAGACTATCTGCTCGGGCTCGCCCAGCGCGTCCTGCCGCAGCTTGAGCATGGCGCCGGTGTGCTGGAAGATTACGCGCGCGGTCGACGGGGCTCGATCCGTATCGGTATGGAATGTCACCCCTGTCAGGACTGGCTGATGCAGGTGGTCGATCCCTTTCTTGCTGCGTGGCCTGATGTCGAACTTGACGTCACGACCGCCTTCCAGTTTGGCGGACTGACGGCTCTGCTCGGCCACGAAATCGATATTCTCGTCACGCCCGATCCGATTGCGCGCCCAGAGCTCACCTTTACGCCCGTCTTCGACTACGAGCTCGTACTGGCCGTGTCCGACACGCACCCTCTGGCGCAGAAACACCATATCGAGCCTTCTGACCTCACAACCGAGACGCTGATCACCTATCCCGTCTCGCGCGAGCGGCTCGATATCTACACGCAATTCCTCGTCCCGGCCCATGCCCTGCCGCGGCGGCACCGCACAGTGGAAACCACCGATCTGATGCTGCGCCTTGTGGCATCCGGACGGGCTGTCAGCGCCACACCGGACTGGCTGCTTCGCAAGGTGAAAGGGGTGAAAGGAGTCAGGATTGGTAACGGAATTCTCAAATCCATCCATCTGGGCCACCGCACGGGTACGGCACCCCCATATCTGGAGGGATTCATCAAACTGGCAGCCAGCGTCAAAATTGCCTCATGACGCCGATGATCAACGGCGCCGGACCTACAGCATCCCACGTGTCTTTCTGACACGACAAGGAAGAACATGACAGATTGTCATGTTATAACGAATTATAATCATTTGTCTTCATGATGGATCACGCCAGATAAACGGGCCTCGCTCGCACCGCGCGGCGGCACTCTCAACGTGGCGCGGAAAACAGGTTCCAGCTGAGGATACCCGCCCATCATGACCCGTGATTTCACCTTCAAGGTCAAAAGCCTTCGGTTTGACGAAAACTATGCGCCGGCTCCCGGTACGCGGCTGACCACCAATTTCGCCAATCTCGCGAGAGGTGAATCCCGTCAGGAAAACCTGCGGGCGGCGCTGCGCATGATCGATCACCGCTTCAACGATCTCGCTCGATGGGACAACCCTGAGGGTCATCGCTATGCGCTCGAACTCGATATTGTCTCCATCGACATGGATATCACCGGGTCCGGTGAGAGCTTTCCTGCCATCGAACTTCTCAGGACCACGATCATCGACCGGACCAATGGCAAGCGCATCGAGGGCATCGTAGGCAATAATTTCTCGTCCTATGTGCGCGACTATGATTTCAGCGTGCTCCTGCCCGAGCATAATCGCGGACGTGACGGTTTTTCCGTTCCCGATGATTTCGGCGTTCTGCATGGCAGGATCTTCAAGGCTTTTATCGCCTCGGAGGCCTACACCGCCCATTTCACGAAGCCCCCCGTGATCTGCCTGAGCGTTTCTGAAAACAAGATCTATACCCGCACCACCAATGCGCATCCTGTACTAGGTGTGGAATACACACCCAACGAGACCTCACTGACCGAAAGCTATTTTGGCGAGATGGGAATGCAGGTGCGCTATTTCATGCCGCCCGGATGCGTCGCGCCCCTCGCCTTCTATTTCTCTGGCGATCTGCTCAATGATTATACGCCTCTCGAACTGATCAGCACGATCAGCACGATGGAGACATTCCAGCGTATCTATCGCCCGGAAATCTATAACGCGAACTCGGCAGCCGCCTCACGCTACAGGCCCAGCCTGCGCCAGAACGATTACTCCAACACCCGTGTGGTCTATGACCGCGAGGAGCGCACGCGCCTCGCCATCGAGCAGGGACGATTTGCAGGCGAGCATTTCATTGCGCCGCACAAGACGCTGCTTGAGCAATGGTCCAGCCGATACGCCGCCTGAGCCCTTCATTCTGCATCACTATGCCGCCCCTCTGGGCCACCCCTCTGCCCCCCCCCCCCTCTGAAGAGTCATATTTCATGAAGAAGCTTCTCCCCACTGCGACTGCTGGCAGCCTGCCAAAGCCTTCATGGCTTGCCGAGCCCGAAAAGCTCTGGTCCCCCTGGAAAATGGAGGGCGAGGCTCTGGTTGAGGCCAAACAGGATGCGCTTCGCGTCTCGCTGCTTGAGCAGCAGGTGGCGGGCATCGATATCGTCAGCGACGGCGAGCAGACACGCCAGCACTTCGTCACCACCTTCATCGAGCATCTGGCCGGTGTCGATTTCGAGAAGCGCGAGACCGTTACCATTCGCAACCGCTACGAAGCCAGCGTGCCCACGGTCGTGAGCGCGGTCGCGCGTGAGAAGCCGGTTTTTGTCGAGGATGCAAAATTCCTGCGTCAGCAGACCAAAGCGCCGATCAAATGGGCACTGCCTGGCCCCATGACCATGATCGACACGCTGTATGACGCGCACTACAAAAGCCGCGAGAAACTGGCCTGGGAATTTGCCGCCATTCTCAATGCCGAAGCCCGTGAGCTGGAGCAGGCTGGTGTGGATATCATCCAGTTCGATGAGCCAGCCTTCAACGTGTTTTTCGACGAGGTCAATGACTGGGGCATTGCCACGCTGGAGCGCGCCATCGAAGGGCTGAAATGCCAGACCGCCGTCCATATCTGCTACGGTTATGGCATCAAGGCCAATACCGACTGGAAAAAGACGCTGGGCCATGAATGGCGCCAGTACGAGCGGACCTTCCCGAAGCTGCGGGCCTCGAACATCGATCTCGTATCGCTTGAGTGCCAGAACTCCCACGTTCCGATGGAACTGATCGAATTGCTGCGTGGCAAGAAGGTGATGGTCGGAGCCATCGATGTCGCAAGCAACCGCATCGAAACCCCGGAAGAAGTTGCAGATACCCTGCGCAAGGCGCTCCAGTTTGTTGATGCCGAAAATCTCTGCCCCTGCACGAATTGCGGCATGGCGCCGCTTTCACGCAACGTGGCCAGAGGCAAACTTCAGGCTCTCGCCGCCGGTGCCGAGATCATCCGTCGCGAGCTGACCTGCGCCTGACTCCACCCTCTCGATCATGAGCGAGACGATGCCGGTTGGCTGCAAAAGCTGACCGGCCTGTTTTTCAGGGTTCGGCCCCAATGGCGGCAGGGCCGCATTTGCCGCGCTCATTTAGCGAAGATTCGGCAGAAATCATGACAAAGGCCCCCCTGAAGCCTAGTACAGACATCAAAGCCCAAGCCAGCCTTGATCCGAAAGCCCTGCGCGCCTGCTGTGGGCAGTTCGCGACCGGCGTCACGGTTGTGACGACCCGCACAGAGGAGGGCGATCACGGCATGACGGTCAGCGCTTTCATGTCGGTCTCGCTCGACCCACCCCTGATTGGTGTCTGTGTTGGTACGCGTTCCACGCTTCTGGCACGGGTCCGCCATGCTGGCCGGTTTGCCGTCAGTGTCCTCGCGCAGGATATGGAGGCCCACGCCATGCACTTTGCGGGACGACGCAACGACGCATTGCAGGCTCTGTTCGAGCCGCACGACGGCTTGCCGGTTCTGAAGGGCGCAGGGGCGGTCTTCACAACGGATCTCGTGCAGCAGGCAACGGCGGGAGATCATGTCATACTGATCGGTCAGGTATGCAGCATGACCCATGACAAAGCCGCACGCCCGCTCCTGCATCATGCCGGGCAATTCAAATCCATCGCCTCTCCAGATTCATGCAACCCTGAACGACGACACAGGGCATGATCCCCATAACGGGCAGGGGGGATGCGATGGCGGTGCAATCAGCCGGGAAAACGGATGGGGCACACGACCCGGATCGGCTCTGGCGCTTCTCGCTCGAAGTCACGACCAGGGATCTGCCATCCCTGAAAGGCATGATGTCATCGGGAGCATTGTCACTGGGGCCAGTCAGGCCTGTCATGATCCCCCATCTGGCCAATGACACGCAAGCAGCGCGTCTGGAGGCCATCCGCATCATCAGGACTCTTGGCCTGCTTCCTGTGCCGCATTTCTCTGCCCGACGCCTTCCCTCGAAAGCGGCCTGCGAGACCCTGCTGGCACAGATGGTGGCCGAGGCCGGGATTGAGCGATGCTTCATTGTCGCAGGGGACCCGTCCGAGCCTGCAGGCCCTTTTGCCGACAGCGCTGCCCTGCTGGCAACCGGCCTGTTCGAGGAGGCTGGGATCAGGGTTGTCGGTATTGGGGGATATCCGGAAGGCCATCCCCTCATGACGCCTGAACAGGGCTGGACGGTGTTGGAGCATAAATGCCGCGATATCGAGGCACGGGGCATGACGCCAGAAATCGTCACGCAATTCGGCTTTGATGCTCAAGCCATCACGACGTGGCTGATGCGCCTGAGTGAGCTTGGGATCACATGCCACGTCAGAATAGGCGTTCCGGGACCCGCGTCGATCGCCTCCCTGCTGCGTTTTGCCGCACGCTGCGGGGTAGGCGCCTCTGCTTCCGTGCTTTCCCGATATGGCATATCGCTTGGCAAGTTACTGGGAAGCACCGGACCAGATCAGCTGATCACGCAGCTTGAAGAGCAACTGGCCGACGCGCATGGCGCGGCAAGCCTGCATTTCTACCCATTCGGTAATCTCGGGCGCACCATGGACTGGATTGGCCAGCGCATTGGCAAAGGGTGATGGATCGCAAAAGCGCCATGACCATCGCCCGGTGATCGCCTCTGACAGCGATCCCGTGCAACAGGGGCGCTGTCTGGTTCAGCCGTTACGTGACGAGGCAAAGGATCCCGGGCTTGCGGGAAAGACCACCGTGCTGCGGCCATTGAGAAACACACGCCTGTGGGCATGGGCATGAATTGCGCGTGCCAGAACCTGACTTTCCACATCACGCCCCAGCGTGACGTAGTCTTCGGGTGACTGGTTGTGCGATACGCGAATGATGTCCTGCTCGATGATCGGCCCCTCATCGAGTTCCGCCGTGACATAATGCGCGGTCGCACCGATCAGCTTGACGCCACGCGCATGAGCCTGATGGTAGGGATGAGCGCCCTTGAAACTGGGCAGGAAGGAGTGATGGATGTTAATCGTGCGCCCTGACAGGGCCTGACACATCTCATCGGACAGAACCTGCATATAGCGCGCCAGCACCACAAGCTGCGCCCCGCTGTCGCGAATGATGGCAAGCTGCTGCGCTTCGGCCTCGGGTTTGTTTTCCTTCGTCACCCGGATGTAGTGGAAGGGTATGTCGTGGTTGACCACCAGCTTCTGAAAATCCAGATGATTGGAAATCACCGCAACGATATTGATCGGCAGGGCCCCGATACGGGTGCGATAGAGCAGATCGTTCAGGCAATGGCCGAACCGTGACACCATGATCACGACATTCAGCCGCTCATTCTCGTCATGGAAGGTGGCGATCATGCCGTATTGCGCGGCGATCGGGGCGAAATCGCGCTGCAATTCCTCAAGGCTCGTATTTGCCTCAGCCAGAAAACTGGTCCGCATGAAAAACCGGTTCGATTCGATATCGTCGAACTGTGAGCTATCGCGGATATTGCAGTCTTTTCCCGCGAGATACCCCGAGATTACCGCCACAATTCCACGACGTGCCTCGCACGTTACCGTAACGCAATAACGGCCCATCCTCTTCCCCTGTCTATTGCCGGCATGTCGCTGCTTCATCGCCGAGGCACGATATCCCGGCCCGCAGCCTGACCGGCCGCGCGGTCATCACAACCGCCTTTATTCCTGAGGGACGTAGCAGCTTCATGCGGCCGTGCCTACAGCAGGGCCATAGCCTGCCAGACTGCGACGCGCCCTGCCCTTTTCGCGCCAGCGGTCAGGCGGATTTGAGGTGAAAGCAGGTAATTTCGGAGGGTCTGCCGAGGCGAAGTGCGAAGCCGGGCCAGATGCCGGTACCGTTGCTCACGTAAAGTGTCATGGCACCAACTTCGTAGCGGCGGGAAACAAAACCGTTATTGCCACGCGCCACCATACGGTCGAGACCATAGATCATCCCGCCATGCGTATGACCCGAAAGCTGGAGCGCCACGCCCTGAGCCGCGGCCTCACGCGCGCCACCGGGTTGATGATCGAGCAGAATGACAGGCGCTCCTTCAGGACGTCCTGCCAGCGCCGCCGCCAGATCGGGCCTGGCCTCACCATGACCGGCTGCGGAGTGATCTGTCACACCCGCAACCACCAGCGACGCCCCGTCGCGAGTGATGAGCCGATGCGTGTTGAGCAGCATGTGAAACCCGAGCGCGCCGATATGCTGCATCCACTCGCGATAATCGAAAAAATACTCATGGTTGCCCGGACAGGCCATCAGCCCGTCAGGGGCCGTGAGCTGCGCAAGCGGGGCAACGTCGTCGCGACGCATGGCCACCGATCCATCGATAAAATCCCCGGTCACGACGATCAGGTCTGCCCCGATGGCATTGGTGCGTGACACCACCTCCTCGGCCCAGCGACGCGGGAAAACGCGGGTGATGTGCAGATCGGTCAGCTGGGCAATACGATAGCCATCAAAAGCAGGGTCGAGCCCCGCAATGCTGACTGTCTCATGCCTGACCGGCGGTACGCGCACGGCATTCCACACGCCCAGCGCCGACAGCAAGGCAGCAAGCCCACCGATCGCGAGGCGCGGGGTCGTGCCGATCACAATGCCATGCCACTGCACCAATGCCACCAGAGCCGCGACAATATCGACCATGATTTGCCCGACGGTCACGAACATCAGGGCGCCGAACGCCCAGTTGAACAGGATGACCACAGGGCGCGGCATTTCCGGCGCAAAGACAGAGCCGGAAGAAAGACGGCTCCATTGGTGAAAGAGCGCCGCTCCAACGATCAGGATGATCGCAGCCAGTTTGACGGGAAGTGCCAGAGGAAGCGGCCAGAGCCAGTTAAGAATGACAACGACGAAAAGCGTACCGAAAATGAATGGGCGCAAGAGACAGATGATCCTGAAAATGAGGCCGTAACAGGCAACGCTCCCGCAAGGCAAAAGGTTTTCCCTGTGCCGCGCTACTTTCAGGACCATCGGGAAAGGCGCGTTGAAAAACCCCTCTGCTTTTGCAGAGGGGTGCGGTTGCATCAGAAATGCACGCCGATATTGAGCTGGAAGCTGCGCCCGATGAAGGCCTCGTAATAACGGTTGGTATCATAGATGCCCGGGTCCTTGGGCAGGGCATCGGTGATGTTGTTGATGACGAAATTAGCCGCGAGATTCTTGGTGATTTCATACGCCAGGGAGAGATTGAAGTAGGCGAATGAAGGACGCTTATTATCCTGATAACGCGTGGCCGGTACCTGCACCGCGTACTGGGTCGGCCCATACCAGAGCGTCTGCCACTGGGCCGAGAACGGACCGCGCATGTAGTTCAGGTTGAGCGTGAAGTTGTCATTGGGTGCGTCTGTCGTTCCCGAGAGGAAATAGGTGCTGCCCAGATAGGTGTTCTGGCTCTTGAGATAGTGAACGTAATTGCCGCTCAGATCGATTTCACCGGCACCGTCGCCCAGCCCGAAACGCGACAGGGGAGCGTAGTAGTCGAAGGTTGCCTGCAAAGCCTGCGTCTCATAGCTGGCAATGTTGTAATAGCCTGCGCTGAAGGTCGAAAGCTGACCGGAGGAATCACGTGTGAAGGTGTTGCAGAAGGCATTGGACGGATAGCTGGACGAGTCATAGCAGGCGTTCATCAGATCCTGCGCGCCCAGTGAGGTGATGGCGTTTTTCACCTTCACGTCCACAAAAGACGCCTTCATGTCGAGGCCACGCACGAAATGCGGCCGGAATTCGAGGCTGCCCGTATAGCTCTTTGAGGTTTCGTTCTTGAGGTTGCTGTTGCCGCCTGCGCTGCCCGGAATGGTGTAGAAATTGAAGTTGGACGTGAAGGGCTGTTTGATACCTGCCTTGGCGCAGTTTGCTGCACGAATGGCCGGGTTGGGGCCGGAACCAACACCTGCGTCCGAGCACGGATCAACGCCTGTTTCGTAATCGGTGGAGCGGGGCGAAAACAGTTCCGTCACGGAGGGATTACGCACTGACTGCGCGTAGTTGCCGCTCAGGCCGAAATCCTCGGTCGGCCACCAGGCACCGCCGAACATGTAGGTCCAGTAATTGCCGGTCATGCTGTTATTGATGAAGCGACCATTGGCTGTGGCTGACAGGTTGTAGATACCTGGCACGTTCATGGTCGGTGAGACGAAAGGCACGTCCAGCTCGCCAAAGGCTTCATGCGTATGATACGCGCCACCTGTGGGCGGAATAGCCGTGCTGTTACCGTATTGCTGATATGTGCCATCACCCTGCGGCCAGCCACGGAAGAACGCGCCCGGATCGAAATGATACCCTTCGCGGCGATGCTCATAGCCCAGATCCCACCGGATATCGCCCGCGGGCAGGCGGAACACCGTTGAACTCAGTTCGGCCTGGATATCGCGCTGTGTGTTGTTGTTGCGTGAATGGGCATCTGAAATGACATAGTCACGTGCACCCGGTGTCATCTGGTTGTAGCCGAAAGGATTGAGCGGCTCGCAGGTAGAACTGCGCGTGGCGATGGGCGCATTCTGATAGCCCGAAGCGCACACGATATTGCCGCTGGAATCACGCACGGCGTTGAGGGCATTGACGAGGTTGGGAATGACGATGGAGGGCGTCCAGGTATCGTTCATGTAGCGCGTGTATTCACCACGCACTTTCCAGTCGAACTTGCGCCCCACTGCATTGAAATCACCGGCAAGCCCGCCCTGGAAGCGATACATCTGCACCTTCGTGCGATACAGACCGGCGTCGAGGTCCTGGTTCAGACGGTTCAGATAGAAGGTGTCTGTCGGCTGGCCATTGGCAGCGAGGGCATTCCTGATCGTCTGCTGCTCGGCGCTGGTCAGATAAGGATTGCTCGTGCTTAGCGCATAGGCACCATTGACGACATCGTTGGTATAGTAGCTGCTGCTCATCGGGCCAGCCGTATTGAGCGTCAGGGGATTGTCGAACTGGGTCGTGCTCCATGTGCCCTGACCCACCTGACTCTCGGCGCTGCCACGGGCATACCAGCCCTGCCATGTGGCATGAATGTGCCGGGTAATGTCGTAATGCCCGAGCAACGTCAGGTTCAGCTTGTCATTGGGGGCGATCAGCTGATTGTAGTCCTGCAGGGCGATACCGTTCCCGCCGATGCCGTGCGTGGTGTCTCCCTTGAGATAGGCATTTGCCTGAAGCGGAATGAGCGACTGGCCATTCTGGCTGAACATGAGCGGCATATTGGCGGCATTGGCCACGGCGTTATTGGCCTGACCGGCCAGCGCGGCGCCAGCAGACCCCGCATAGACCGGCAGATTGCCGTAATCACCGGTGATCATGGGAATACCGGTCACAGAGTTCTGGATGAACCGTGAGCCAGCGCCCAGAACATAGGTATAGGGCGAACTCTGCCCCAGTGGCACGCGATGATAAAGCACCGCGTCACGCCCGAACACATCAGGCCGGTCATTGGCGACCATACCGCCCTGGTTGCGGTATTCCACATCAAAGACCATGCCGCCCTTGTCATGGTCGAAATTGCGGCCAGCCTTGAAGGTCAGTTTCTCACCCGGTGCATCGAGCTTTTGCGACCAGTTACCCTGGGCATTGAAATCGACACCGGTGAAGTGGTCATCGAGCGTATAGTTCATCACGCCCGCCACGGCGTCGGCACCATAGGCCGCGCCGGCGCCGCCGAGGCGCGTATCAATACCCTTGATGAGCGAGGTCGGAATCGTGCTCACATCCACCTGCGAGCCCGAACCGGAACCATAGATCGAGGCCGTCGCGCCACCGCCCATACGCATGCCATCAATCAAGGTCAGCGTACGCTGGGCGCCCAGATTGAGGAGGCCGATAAAGGACTGACCCGCCCCGAAGCTGCCCTGGTTACCGATGGTGGAATTGCCACCCTGGCTGATTGCCGGATTTTCACGCAGCAGGGCCGTACCGAGATCGTAATATCCCCGGCGTCGGATCTGTTCCCCACCCAGGGTCGATCCTGCCATGACATTCGTCAGGCGCGATTGCGACAGGCGCGTGCCGGTGACGATGATGGTCTCTTTCTGCGGCGAGGAATCCGCCGTTTCCACGCCACTTGAAAAAGGCAGGGCAGGCTGGGCGGCAGCACTCGACGCGCCGTTTTGCGGTGCCGTGCCTGCACCGGTTACCGCTGCGCTGCCACCAACGCTCCCTGCCGCCACGCCCACCTTCGAGGATGTCGCCTTGGCCGTTGCATGAGCGGGTTTTTTCGTCGCGTGGGATGACCGACGCGCGGTGGTCTTCTTGTGCGCGGTTCCCGCCCCCTGAGCGATGGTCTGGGCAAGGCCCTCTGCCGGCGCAGCAAACACTGTGCAGAACAGGGCAACCATCAATGTGCTCTGCCGCAGGCCCCTGTGACGATAAGGCAATGTTACCCGGCGCACCATCGTGAGACTCCCCGTGAATATGTTTCGTAAAAATAACGAAACATACCGTAAGGAAATTTTTCCGGTTTGGTATCTATAACGCAACGATAACGACGAATACTGACCGTCGTTGCTTTTTCGCAACATATTGTGACAGCTTGCTTCACAATGACGTTCGCTACGCCAAAGACCACGGCAGACCACCAGCCTGCCCGGCGATAGCCCTTAATCGCTGTGATGGTGCGTTAACGACGCGCTCAGCCTCCCCCCTCAGGGGACAACCATTTTCCATACATTTCCGGACATCCTGTCAGTCGGCCAATGCCTTTTCGAGGGTGGCCTGAACATGCAGGGCTGTCGTATCGAAAAGCGGCACCGTGCAATCCTCAGCCCCGACAAGCAGCATGATTTCCGTGCATCCCAGAATGATCGCCTCAGCACCCGAAGCGACAAGGCGGGCCATGATGGCGCGATAAAGCGCGCGGGATGACGGGTTGATCTGCCCGGCCACGAGCTCTTCATAGATGATACGATGCACGTCCATGCGGTCCCGTTCGTCGGGAATGATCACCTCCAGACCATAACGCCCGGTCAGTCGCTTCCTGTAGAAATCCTGCTCCATGGTGAAGCGCGTGCCCAACAGCCCGACGCGGCGAAAGCCGCTTTGCCGGATCTGTTCGCCGGTGGCGTCAGCGATATGCAGGATGGGAATTGACAGTTGCGCCTGCACCGCATCTGCCACGCAGTGCATGGTGTTCGTACAGATCACCAGATCGTCCGCTCCCGCCTTCTCCAGATGGCGCGCGGCCTCAATCAGGCGCTTGGTCAGGACATCCCATGCGCCGCGATGCTGGAGATCCTTGATCTCGGCGAAGTCGAATGACCACAAAAGACAGCGTGCAGACGAGGCTGGACCGAGCCTGTCACGCACACCTTCATTGAGCAGACGATAATACATGGCCGAGCTCTCCCAGCTCATACCGCCCAGAAGCCCGATCATTCTCATTGTCTGTCCCCACCCCGTACCTGTTTGCATCCAGGCCTGATTCAGCCTGATCAGAACCCGGCATCATGTTCCTCCACCGGAAGGCCATGCCGAACAGGAAAGTTTCCCGCCCTCATCCGCATGCGATGCACGCAGGCTCTGTTTTGTGACCATAGCAATATCACATGGATGCCAGGAGTTTCCGACATACCCTCTGGCCAATAGACAACCTGTCTCGAAATCGGAGCAGGCGGACAAGCGGGGATAATTCGCCAGTGTCTCCAATAAATTTTCAGCCCGACGCGTCAACATCATGCGAAACATCGGGATACATAATATCTGAACATATGGTCAAATTTTACTTGCAGTGCGCATCATCCCGACCGTAACGTTCGTTTTACGGAACAAACAGAACCGGATTCTCCCATGCGCCCTGATATTGCCTGTGGTCGCCTGCCCCAAGAAATTCTGGCGCGAAATTTCGCGGATGCCCATCCTGGACTGACCCCCGAACAGGCAGCGCTGGAAGCCGATCGATGTTTCTATTGTTATGACGCGCCCTGTATCGAGGCCTGTCCGACCGATATCGACATTCCGCGTTTCATCAAGGCCATTGCCTCGCGGAACACGGCCGGTGCGGCCAGGACCATCCTGCAATCAAACATCCTCGGTGGGTCCTGCGCCCGCGTCTGCCCGACCGAAATCCTGTGTGAACAGAAATGTGTGCACACCGCCATCGAAACCCATAAACCTGTGCGCATCGGCGCCCTGCAGCGCTACGCCACAGACTGGCAGATGGCCCAGAACACCCACCCTTTCACACGCGCTACCCCGACGGGGCGACATATCGCCATCGTGGGCGCCGGTCCTGCGGGTCTCGCCTGTGCTCATCGTCTCGCCATGCACGGTCATGAGGTAACGCTGTTCGATCGGCACGAAAAGGCCGGCGGCCTGAATGAATATGGTGTTGCCGCCTACAAGCTGGCTGATGATTTCGCCCGGAAAGAAATTGATTTCCTGATGGCGATAGGCGGTATCCATTATCAGGGACGGGCCATTCTGGGCGAAACGATCCATCTCGCCACGTTGCGACAGGATTACGATGCCGTCTTTCTGGCGATCGGCCTGTCCGGCGTGCGGGCCCTTGGCCTCCCCGGCGAAACCATGCCTGGCGTCAGGGATGCCGTGGCATTCATCGAACATTTGCGTTCCCACCCGCTGGCCTCGGTGCAGGTCGGACGTCGTGTCGTCGTAATTGGTGGAGGCAACACGGCCATCGACGCCGCCGTGCAGGCGAAACGCCTTGGTGCCGAAGAAGTCACGCTGGTTTATCGTCGGGGTGAGCCCACCATGTCGGCCACCGAGGTCGAGCGCGAGTGGGCGCAGACCAACGGGGTCACGCTCCGGCTCTGGGCCGCACCAACCCGGCTGGAATTCGACAATGGCGCCCTCACCGGCGTGACATTCAGACGCACTGACACAGCCGCAGAGGCGTCGACAGGCCTTGCCACGCCCCCTGTCGATTTCACGATTGCCGCGGATATGGTGCTCAAGGCCATCGGACAGGTTTTTGTCCCTGACCCGGTTGCGCAGGATCAGATCCTGATCGAGAATGGCCGCCTGGTGGTGGACGAAAAAGGCCGCACCACACTGGCTGGCGTCTATGCTGGCGGCGACTGCACGGCAGGTGAGGATCTCACCGTAGCTGCCGTACGCGACGGGCGCGAGGCGGCACAGGCCATTCACAGCGACCTGACCCCTGACGATCTTTCCCTCTCCGGCACAGGAGCTCTCTGATCATGGCCGATCTGCGCACCAGTTTCGCCGGCATCACCTCACCCAACCCGTTCTGGCTGGCCTCGGCCCCGCCCACCGACAAGGAATATAATGTCCGTCGCGCCTATGAGGCTGGATGGGGCGGCGTGGTCTGGAAAACGCTGGGAGAAGACCCGCCTGTGGTCAATCTCAGTTCGCGTTACGGCGCCCTTCAGTTCGAAGGCAAGCGTCTGATGGGGCTCAATAATATCGAGCTGATTTCCGACAGGCCGCTGGCGACCAATATTGCCGAGATCAAGCGCGTAAAGCGTGATTTCCCGGACCGGGCGCTCATCGTCAGCCTCATGGTGCCATGCGAGGAGCATCGCTGGAAGGCCATTCTGCCGCTTATCGAGGAGACGGGGGCAGACGGAATCGAGCTGAATTTCGGCTGTCCGCATGGCATGTCAGAGCGCAATATGGGCTCTGCCGTCGGGCAGGTGCCTGAATATGTCGAGATGGTCACGCGCTGGTGCAAGCAGAACACGCGCATGCCGGTCATCGTCAAACTGACCCCCAATGTCACCAATATCCTCATGCCCGCACGCGCTGCCCGTCGTGGCGGGGCCGATGCGGTGTCGCTCATCAACACCATCCAGTCGGTCATCGGGGTCGATCTTGACGCCATGGCCCCCATGCCGGTCGTAGGAGGCAAGGGCACGCATGGCGGCTATTGCGGCCCGGCGGTCAAGCCCATCGCCCTGCGCATGATCGGCGAGATTGCCCGCGATCCCGAAATGGCGGGAATACCCATTTCGGGCATGGGGGGCATCAGCAACTGGCGGGACTCCGCCGAATTCCTCGCCATGGGGTCGAGCGCGCTACAGGTTTGCACGGCGGCCATGCATTATGGGTTCCGTATCGTCGAGGACATGATCGACGGGCTCTCGAACTGGATGGACAGCAAGGATTACGCGACCCTGCCCGATCTGAGCGGGCGGGCCGTGTCGCGCTTCGTGCCCTGGAACCAGCTCAACATGAAGTTCCGCACCATCGCGCAGATCGATCAGGAAAGCTGCGTGGGGTGCGGCCTGTGCCATATCGCCTGTGAGGACACCTCGCATCAGGCCATCGCCAAAAGCACCGGGCCGAACCGTCGCGAATACAGCGTGATCGAGGACGAATGTGTGGGCTGCAATCTCTGCGCCCATGTCTGCCCGGTGGATGATTGCATCACCATGACACCGCAGCCTGTTGACGGCGAGATGACTTGGCTTGACCATCCCTCCAATCCGCATCGTTTCTCCGCCTGAAAGGATCTCCCGCCGCATGAGCAATATCCGTATCGATGGCCGCGCCCTCTGGGCCGATCTCATGGAAACTGCGCGTTTTGGCGGGACCGCCAAGGGGGGAATCAAGCGCCTGACCCTGACGGAAGAGGATCGTCAGGTGCGTGACTGGTTTGCCGCCACCTGCACGGCGCTCGGCTGCACGGTCACGGTGGATCGACTGGGCAACATGTTCGCCCGTCTTGAGGGGCAGGATAGCAGTCTGCCGCCCCTGACCATGGGGAGCCATCTCGACACCCAGCCCACAGGCGGCAAGTTCGACGGAATTCTGGGTGTGCTGGGCGGTCTGGCCGTGCTGCGTGCATTGCGCGAGGCCGGGCATGTGTTGCGTCACCCCGTCGAGCTTATCAACTGGACCAATGAAGAAGGTTCGCGGTTTTCTCCCCCCATGATGTGCTCGGGCGCGTTTGCGGGCGTGTTCACGGAAGAGGAAATTCTCGACAAGCGTGACCGTACCGGCGAACGTTTTGGCGACGCACTGGAAGCGATTGGTTACCGTGGCACGCAGCAATGCGGCGATCACCCGGTCGCCGCCTATTTCGAGCTCCATATCGAGCAGGGGCCGATCCTCGAGGTCGAAAATCGTGTTATCGGCGCTGTAACCGGCGTGCAGGGGATGCGCTGGTATGAGGTCACGGTGACAGGCCGCGATGCCCATGCGGGCTCGACCCCCATGACCATGCGCGCCGACACGCTACTGGCGGCTGCACGCATGATCAGTGCCGTATCGGATGTGGCCACGGCTCATGCACCCAAGGGTCTTGGGACTGTCGGCCTGATCGAGAACCGGCCGAACAGCCATAACGTCGTGCCGGGAGAAACCTTCTTCACCATTGATCTGCGCCATCCGGAGGATGCGACGCTTGCCGTGATGGAGCAGGAAATGAAGCAGGCTCTCACCAATCTTGCCGAGCAGGCCGGGGTGGAACTTGCCCTGCGCCAGATCTGGGATGCCCCTGCTGTACCGTTCGACCGGCGCTGCATCGACATGGTGTCTGATGCTGCGCGTGATGCCGGATTTGACGCGATGGAAATTGTTTCCGGACCCGGCCATGATGCTGCCTATATGGCACACATGACCCCGACCGCCATGATTTTCGTCCCCTGTCGTGACGGGCTGAGCCATAACGAAGCCGAAAGCATTACCGAAGCCGAGGCCGAGGCCGGTGCCAATGTGCTGCTGGGCGCCCTGCTGCGCGCCGACAAGGTATTTTGAGGCCAGGTGAGCCGGCAAGACAAGATCCCGACGGTTGAAGAAGCAGGAGACAGGACGGAATGACCGATAATACTGTGCCCCTCGCCGGCAGGATCCTGCCCCATCAGGATCACCTCGCCACTGGTCACCATGACAGCGCAGGCAGTGACCTCGCCCCTTGTGGCTTCAGGGCAAAAGCGTCACCTGACGCCGACACCATCAAAAAGCCCAGAAGACCCAGTGCCCCGCGCCAGGCCATGCTGCCCCAGATCCTCAATGCCGCCGAGACGACCTTCGGGACGCGAGGCCTGAACGGAACGCGTCTGGAAGAGATTGCTGCGCTGTGCGACATCCCCAAGGCCAATATCCTCTATTATTTCGGCTCCAAGGAGGAGCTGTACAACGCCACGCTCAAAAGGCTTCTCGATGTCTGGCTGGATGATGCCGATCACTGGCTCAGCGCACATCGTGACCCGATTGAGGGCATGGAAGGCTATCTGCGTGCCAAGATCGCGTTCTCACGTACCCGGCCGGAAGGGTCGCGGCTTTTCGCTCAGGAACTTTTTTCAGGAGGGCAGCGGCTCGAAGGCTTTCTGAAGGACGTGCTTCGCGCCCATGTAGCCCGCCATGCCGCGATCTTTCTCGACTGGCAGTCACGGGGGCTCATGACCCCCATAGACCCCACCCATTTCCTGTGCCTGCTCTGGTCCGGAACACAGGCCTATGCCGATATGCAGGTCCAGTTCGAGGCCCTGCTCGACACGGCCCCTCTGGGTGAGCGCGATTATGATACCGCGCTCGAAACCTTCATGATTCTTGTGAGGCCGCTCTTCCCCCGCGCGGGCTGAGGCCCGAAAGGCCGAAGTGAAACACGCCGCCGGTCACAAGCCCGATCACCCAAGCGTAGTTCTGCGCACCATGCAGGGCGGGGACGAAGACCACCATGAGCCCCAGCACCACCGATAGCGCCAATGCCAGAACAGCACGCCGATTGACGCCGCCCCGGTACCAGTACGGGCCATCAGGCGCTGTGGAATAAAGACCAGGCAAATCGAGACTGGCTTTTTGCACGTGATAATAATCGACCAGCAGGATGCCCGTAACCGGTGCAATGAACAGTCCGAGAATATCGAGTGTCAGATGAATAAGCTCGGGATGAGCGTAGAGATTCCACGGTGTCAGCAGGATCGCCCCGATTGAGGCAATCAGCCCCCCTTTGCGCCATGAGATGCTGGCGGGGGCAATATTGGAAAAATCGAACGCGGCCGACACGAAATTGGCCGAGATATTGATCCCGATCGTGGCGGAGACAAGGGTGATCGTCCCGACAAGCATGATGGTCGGGCTGTCGAACAACATGATGGTTCCGGCCGGATCCAGGATCAGCCGCCCCAGCGCAGAACGCGCCAGAACGAGTGTGGTCAGAACCAGCATGACAAACGCCATGAAATTGACGGGTAATCCCCAGAAATTGCCCCGACGTACATCAGACATGCTCGTGCCGTAGCGGGCAAAATCACCAAAATTGAGAATGATCGGCGAGAAATAGGCCAATGTCAGGGAGGCCACGCTGAAAACCCCGGCAAGGGCGACCGGCCAGCTGACGACCGACTGGGGCAGAAGCGAGAGATGGAAGGCACCGTGCGTGCGCCATAAAAGCGCGATATCGAGCCCGAAAATGACAAGATAAATGGCAGGCCCTGCCCAGTCGATGAAGTGCCTGATGGACTCCATCCCTCGCCAGAATACGGCAATCTGCAACAGCCAGACACAAAGGAAGGCACCCCAGCCCAGCAGGGACAGCCCAAGAGCACCATGCAGATGCGAATCCGCATAGCCCATCACACCAGGGTCCATGTGCAGGATGAACAGAACGATCGCATTCGAGGCCAGCCAGGTCTGTATGCCGTACCAGCCCACCGCAATGGCGCCACGCACCAGCGCGGGAACGACCGCGCCATACACACCGAAGGCTCCCCGTATGACCACCGGAAACGGCACGCCAGCGCGCAAACTGGGGACCGCCACCAGATTGCACAGCACATGCACGATGATTACCGCCGTCAGAAGCCCGGACAGCACAGCACTGACCGGCAGCCCCATGGTGAAAAAACTGCCAATGGTCATGTAACCCGCAACGCTGTGAACATTGGACATCCACAGGAACAGATAGTCTTTCCAGGCCCAGTGCCGCTCCGACACCGGAGCGAGATCCTCATTCGATAACGGCCCAGAGAGCATGTTCATGTGTGCCTGCGTCATCGCCATCCTTTCCGGTCGTCCCGTCATGATCACCCTGTCATGACTGCCCCGCCCTGCCGAGCTTGTCACGACCCTCACGGCATGGCCATCCTGCATGATCCATGCTGGACCCTTGGCGTACCAGCAATAGATTGACCATCTGGTCAGGCTAGTCTTATGATTTCGGTATTACAACGATATTATGGCTGGTTCTTTTATCCGGGCTTTTTCACAGGGGAACAGTGTCATGCTGCTCATCAAGGGTGGAACGATCGTCACAGCCGAGCGCAGTATGCGCGGTGATGTCCTGTGTGACGATGAAGGCCGGATTGCCGCCACAGGTCCCGATCTGGAACAGCCAACCGGCTGTACGCTGGTCGATGCCACGGGGCTGCTGGTCATGCCGGGTGGAATCGACCCCCATACCCATATGGAAATGCCGTTCATGGGTACGACCGCGAGCGACGATTTCTATACCGGCACCGCGGCAGGGCTGGCGGGTGGAACGACCAGCATCATTGATTTTGTCATACCCGCAGCCGGGCAGCGCTTGTTCGAGGCGTGGCAGGACTGGCGAGGCAAGGCCGAGAAAGCCGCCGCCGATTACGGGTTCCATGTCGCAGTCACGCATTGGGACGAACAGGTACACGAGGATATGGGTCGCCTGGTGCAGGAAGGCGGCGTCAACTCCTTCAAGCACTTCATGGCCTATAAAAACGCCCTGATGATCGACGATACCGTCTTTCTGCGCTCCATGAGCCGTGCTGGCGCGCTGGGTGCCCTTTGCACCGTCCATGCCGAAAACGGTGACGCCGTGTCATTCCTTCAGGCGCAGCTTCTCGCTGCCGGCGAAACCGGCCCCCACGCCCATCCGCTGTCACGCCCCGCCGAGGTCGAAGGCGAGGCAGCCCAACGCGCCATTGCCCTGTCGACGCTTCAGAACACGCCGCTTTATATCGTGCATGTCTCGACCCGCGAGGCCACGGAAGCCATCGCTGCAGCCCGTCTCAAGGGTATGAAGGTCTATGGTGAGGTACTTCCGCAGCATCTCGTTTTCGATGAGAGCGTCTATCATAATGAGGAATGGCTCTCTGCTGCCCGCCATGTCATGAGCCCGCCCTTTCGCGCCAGAGCCCATCAGCAGGCTCTGTGGGGCGGGCTGGTTTCGGGGCAGCTACAGACAACCGCCACGGATCATTGCTGCTTTTGTCGCGACCAGAAGGAACGTGGCCGCGATGATTTCACGAAAATCCCCAATGGTGTGCCGGGGATCGAGGAACGCATGAGCGTGCTCTGGCATCACGGGGTTGTCAGTGGTCGCCTGACACCGGAGCAGTTCGTGGCCATCACGTCGACCAACACCGCCCGTATCTTCAATATCTTCCCCAGAAAGGGCTGTATTGCACCGGGGGCAGATGCCGATCTGGTGTTGTGGGACCCAACCGCCTCACGCACCCTCTCTGCCGCCACCCTGCATCAGAACGTCGATTACACGCTCTATGAAGGCATGACCCTGACCGGCCTTGCGCAAAAAACCATCAGCCAGGGCGTGGTCGTCTGGGACGATGGGAATCTTCGCGCCGTACGCGGCAAAGGCCGTTACGTACCCCGACCCGCTTTCAGCGTCGCCCAAGCGTTCTGACGAAGGCGCATCCGGGGCTTGTCACGCCCCGCCATAGCCATGGGGATGCGCCTCGCGCCAGCGAAAGGCAGTCTCGACAATCGTATCAAGATCCGACAGTCGCGGTGTCCATCCCGTATCTGAACGGAAACTGCCTGAGTCGGCGATCAGTGTTGCCGGATCGCCCCCACGTCGTGGTGCGGCATCCCATGGCAGCTTGCGACCACTGACGCGCTCGACGGCACGGATAACTTCGATATTGGAAAATCCGCGCCCGCTTCCAATGTTGTAGAGCACGCTGCGATCATCAATGCTGGCGAGAACGCATTGATACGCGGTCGAGAGATCGCCAACATGCAGGTAGTCACGCACGCATGTGCCATCACGGGTTGGGTAGTCGGTACCGAAAACGCTCAGTTGCGGGCGACGCCCCAGGGCAGCGTCGATGGCAATGGGCACAAGATGCGTCTCGGGCCGATGGTCTTCCCCGGCGCGGCCCAGAACATCGGCGCCGGCTGCATTGAAATAGCGCAGGCAGGCGCTGCGCAAACCGTGGATGCGATCGGCCCAGTGCAGCACCCGCTCGATCATGTATTTGCTCTCCCCATAAGGAGAGCCGGGATCGACCGGCGCATTTTCCGGGATCGGGGCATCACGTTCAGGACCGCCAAAAAGCGCAGCCGTCGAGGAGAATACAAGCTTGCGCACATTATGCCTGACCAGCGCACGAATGAGATTGAGGGACGAGATATAGTTCTGTTCGAAGTAGCGCAGAGGATCGGCCATGCTCTCACCGACGAGTGAGATTGCCGCAAAATGCAGGGCCGCATCGAAATCCTGACTGCCGACCACCGCGTCCAGAGCCTGCGCATCCATCATATCGATCTGATGAAGCGTCACACCCGATGGCACGGCCGCCAAATGGCCTGTGCTGAGATTATCGACAACAACGACCTCGTGCCCGGCATCCAGCAAGCCCAGCACGGCATGGCTGCCTACAAACCCAGCCCCGCCGGTTACGAGGTAACGCATCTCTCACTCCTCCATTCTGCCCTTGCGCGCCTCGCTTGCATTCGCCGCGTCTGAGGCAGAAGGGTTATGGCTCTACCTGATCATTGCCATAAAATATACGAGCACCTGCGGACACTCATTATTCGTCATCCTGTTCTTTTTCGTTTTCATTAGACGAATAGATACGACAACAATCGAGTCTGATACACCGTGAGAGACTTTTGCTTTGACAGATCAGGGCGTGACGGTTCATCTGACAGCACCATGATCTCATTACCCTGCGATCAGGCGCTGAACACATCTCAGCGAGGCAATGTGCCATCCTGCTTCAGAACCACGCCTGCCAGATAGAGACTGCCGCAGATCAGCACCCGCGCTGGTGGCCCCTCGAAGCGGGGAAGGACCGCTGCAATTGTCGGCCCGGCAACAGCATGACCACCTGAGGCCTCGATGATGGTTTCGACAGGTAAAGCGAGATGCTGGCCCTCTTCTGCCACAGCATGAAGTGTCGTCGCATGACGCTGTACGGGTCGGAGAAAACCCGCAGCATCCTTGCTCTGCTTCATGCCAACAATGACATGCAACGGACGGTCGGACCAGTCGGCTAACGTGGCCGAGAGTGCTTCGCCAGCATTGGGGTTGTGCCCGCCATCGAGCCATAATTCCCACCCTGCGGGCAAAAGGGCGGCAAGCCTGCCTTCCAGACGCTGCAATCGGGCGGGCCATTGCGTATGGGCGATTCCGGCCCAGGCCTGCTCAGGCAGGGGAAAGCCACTGGCCCGCATGGCGGCCACGGCCAGGGCGGCATTCGCGACCTGATGCACACCCTTCAGCCCCGGTGCCGGCAGTGACAGGACCCCGAGCGGATCCTGATAGGTCAGGGTGCCATCATGATCACGATCGCAGGTTACGTCGCGTCCGACCTCCCACAGAGGGGCCTTGCAGGACGCGGCCTGAGCCTCGATCACCTGGCGAGCCTCATCATGCTGGAGAGCGCATACAACCGGCACACCCGGCTTGATGATACCAGCCTTTTCGGCAGCAATCAGGCCGAGCGTTTCACCCAGAAAGGCCTGATGGTCGAGATCCACCGGCGTGATCACACACACAATCGGGCGCGCAACAACATTGGTCGCATCCAGACGACCACCCAGACCGACTTCAAGAATCGTCAGATCCGCAGGTGTTCGGGCAAACAGCAGCAGACCCGCAGCCGTCAGAACCTCGAACACGGTAATAGGCGCGCCATTATTGATGCGCTCGATTTCCTCGAGTGTCGCAACCAGCGCCTCTTCGGTCACCAGTGTGCCCGCCACACGAAACCGCTCCGTCACGTCCACCAGATGCGGGCTGGTCATGACATGAACGCGCAGCCCGGCCGCCTCGGCTATGGCGCGCAAGGTCGCGCAGGTACTGCCCTTGCCATTCGTCCCGGCCACGTGAATGACGGGCGGCAGCGCGCGTTCAGGGTTGCCCAGCTTGTCGAGCAGGGCGTGCAGCCGCGTGAGGGAGAGATCGATCAGCTTGGGATAAAGCGCCTGCACACGGGCCAGCACGACACCGGTCCGGCCCTCATATTCATCGCTGAGTCTGGCCGGGGCGGCTTGGGTCGTCATGGGTCAATCCGTGTGGGAGCGAAAGAAAAAACCCCGCCCTGTTGCGCAGGACGGGGCCAGCAGGGAGCAGAGCCCGTCAGGCTGCTTCAGAGGCAGCAGCAGGCTTGTTCATCATCATGCCAATCAGACGGCCGAGCATGGTCTGAAGCTCGGGACGCGCCACAACCATGTCCACCATGCCGTGGTCGCGCAGATACTCGGAACGCTGGAAGCCCTCGGGCAACTTCTCGCGCACCGTATCCTGAATGACGCGCGGGCCGGTAAAGGCAATCAGCGCCTCAGGTTCGGCAATCTGCACATCACCCAGCATGGCGAAGGAAGCCGAGACACCGCCCGTCGTCGGGTTGGTCAGCACAACGATATAGGGCAGACCGGCATCCTTGAGCATCTCGACGCCAATGGTCGTGCGTGGCATCTGCATGAGCGACAGAACGCCCTCCTGCATGCGAGCACCACCCGAGGCGGTGTAGATCACCAGTGCCGCCTTCTGCAGCACGGCCAGACGACAGGCTGCAATGAAGGCTTCGCCAAGAGCCGTGCCCATGGTGCCTGCCATGAATTCATAGGCCATGACGGCCACAACCGCATCATGCCCACCGATCTTGCCATGGGCCACAGCCAGCGACTCATCAAGATGGGTCTTGGTCTTGGCGTCCTTCAGGCGGTCGGCATATTTCTTCTGGTCACGAAAGCCGAGCGGATCGCTGGGAACCTTGGGCAGCTCGATCTTGGTGTATTTGCCGTCATCGAAGGTCCACTGAAGGCGCTCATTGGCCAGCGCCTTGCCATGATGGCCGCAATGGGGGCAGACGCGCTGAGCCTTCTCGAGATCCTTGATCAGGATCATCTGCGAGCAGGACTCACAGCTGGTCCACAGGTTCTCCGGCACTTCGCGCTGCAGAAGGCCACGGATTTTCGGTCGAACGTATTCGGTCAGCCAGCTCATCTTGATCCTACTTCTCGCCCGATCCGCATGGAGTTCCCTGGGGTGCAGGCGTTGCGGTCGAATGGGCAATCGTCATTCAGAGCCCGCTTTTAGCGATTTCTGCCGCGCAATGCCAGTTTCACGAAAAAGGGGTGGCCCCTCCCTGAAAGGCCACCCCCATCGTCACGCGAACTACCCTGCTGGAACTGTATGGCTTAGGCGGCGGCTTCTTCCTGCACGTCCTCAGAAACGATGCGTGTCTGCCCCTTGCTGGGGCGAAAGCGCTTCTCGTGCAGGGCAAGCTCGATATCCTCAAGCGTGGCGCCGGCTGTTTCCGGCACGAAGAAGAAGATGAACGCCACCGAGGCCAGATTGACCGCCGCATAGAACCACATGGTGCCACCCAGCGTGATGAGCTGCACCAGCGTCAGCGCCGTGCCCGTCACCAGCAGGTCAGATCCCCAGAGCGTTGCAGCGTGAAGGCTGGTGGCCTGACCACGCATGGAAAGCGGGAACATCTCGGCGCCAAGCAGCCAGCCACAGACCTGAATGCCGCCCGAATTGAACGCCATGAACAGCAGCAGGAACACGATCACCAGATAGGAGCCCATGCTGCCTGCGGCAGGGTGCATGGCAAAGACAATACCCAGACCAATCAGACTGACAATGGAACCCGGTCCCATGATCAGCATGAGGCGACGACGGCCGACCCGGTCGACAATCAGACAGCCAATGAAGGTCATGATGCAATAGGTGATGGCCACACCCAGCGAGGCCATAAGCGCCGATGAAGCGCCGAATCCGGCATCGCGCAGAAAGGTCGGCGCGTAATAGATCATCATTTCCAGACCGCCGCACTGGGTGAAGAAGGCCACGCCCAGAGCGGCAACAAGGGCGGGACGCACCCAGGGCCGGAACAGTCCCTTCCAGCCACGATTGCGCGGGTCAGCCGCTTCCGCATTCTCGCGCATCTCGCGCACTTCCTTGCGGATCACCTTCTTTGACGTACGGATACGACCGAGTTCGATGATGGCACGCTTCATACCCTCATTCTCGGCCGTCCAGCGTGGGCTCTTGGGCATGAAGAACATGGAGACAAAGACGATGGCAGCAGGGACGGCGGCAAGACCCACCATCGGGCGCCAGCCCCAGGCCTCGCGTTCAGTATAGCCAATGATGTTGGCCAGCAGGATGCCCAGCCCGATCGCCACATTGAACATCGTGACCAGTGTGCCGCGCTTTTCCGCCGGAGCAAGCTCCGAGATATACATCGGCACGACCTGCGTGGACCCGCCGACAGCAAAGCCGAGGAACACGCGTGAGATGATCAGTAGCCAGACATCGGGCGAAAAGGCGCAGGCCAACGCCCCAAGCACGAATACGCCGCTGACCAGCGTCACGCAGGCGCGCCGGCCGTATTTCTCGGAGAAGGACCCGGCCGCCAGGGCGCCAAGAATGGCACCGGCCAGAATGGCCGACGCCACCATTTCCTGCATGGTGCTGCTGAGATGAAAATCATCGGAGATGAGCAGCAGCGCACCGGAGATGATGCCGGTATCGTAGCCATACAGACCACCACAGATTGCAGCGACCACGGCCGCCAGAATCAGGATATATTTTGCATAGGGAGAGACCTCGATCGGATGATCGTCATGAGGGCGCGCCCCGGCGTCAGTTGTCTCTGAATTATTTTTCATGACGATATAACTGAAGACCAGCAAACTGGTTTAAGATCGTCGGGCAAAAAACAAGAAGGAGCCATTCATGGCAAAACCACAGAAGCCCCGGCAGGATGTGCCGACGATCAACGTGCGTGAGCTGATCATCATGCATATCGTGCTGGCTGTCTTCGTGGTCGGGATCATGGTGCTGGACTGGCATCTGAACTGAGCCGTCGAGAACTTCGCCGACCAGGGAAACGGCAGACGCTCCGTCACGCTTTCAGAGCGGCAAATCCAGGAGACGGTATGATTCGTCCGAGAAGACTGCTTTTACCGTTGTGTCAGCTATAGCCGCGCCGGTCGGATCATGAACGCGCAGCCGCGATAAGCCCGCGGCTGGCGATGGCTCGCGCCAGCAGATAGCAAAGCGCCGCCCCCGCACTGATGCAGAACGAGACCGGCACCCCGGTATACCAGGCCACGACAAGCCCGCCCCAGGACAGAGCCAGTGCCAAAAGTGCGGAAACCAGAAGCCCGATCCAGGGTGAGAGGCCAAGGCGCAGTGTGCATGAGGCTGGCCCGACCAGCAGGCTGAACACCAGCAGGATTCCGATCGTGCGCGAGCCTATGGCAGTAGCCAGCGCAACAAGCATCATGAAGCCGCAGGCCACAACGCGCAGCCGCACGCCTTTGGCTGCTGCAAGGTCCGGGTCGAGGCTGGCAAACAGCAAGGGCCGACCCAGCACGCAAAGCCCGACCAGAGACACACCACCAAGCGCCAGCAACATACGCAGGGTCGTCCGGTCCACCCCAAGCACATTGCCAAAAAGCAGGGCCGTGGTGCTGCTCGCAGGTGTATGGGCCATTTGCAGGAACAGCAGGCCAAGCCCAAGGCTGGCAGCCAGCACGAGGCCGATCACACTATCCCGCTGACTGGCACTCGCCGCATTGGCACGCAGATCGCCTTGAGGCTCCCATCCGAGCACCAGCCCTGCCGCCAGAACAGAAAGCACCATGCCTGCAAGCGGCGTCATGCCGATGAGTACGGCACCAGTGGCCCCGGCAAAGCCGATATGCGATAGCGCATGCCCCGCAAAACTCTGGCCGCGCAACACCAGAAACCACCCCACCGGCCCGCATAGCAGCGCCACCACGCCCGACGCCATGAAGGCATTCTGCATGAACTCATAATGCAGCATCATGAAGCTCCAGTTTCTGATCCCTGATCCGGAGCAGATGATCGGCAAAGGGCCGGACGGCGTCGAGCCCGTGGCAGGACATGAGAACCGACATGCCGGTTTCGCGGCATCGTTCGTGCAGCATGGACAAAATCCGCGTCTGCCATTGCGTGTCCATACCGCTCAATGGCTCATCCAGAACGAGAAAGGACGGACCACCCAGCAGGGCCTCGGCAAGGAAAAGCCGTTGCCGCTCCCCACCCGAAAGCTGGCTGAGCGGTTGCCGGGCCAGGGTTTCCGCCCCCGTGAGAGACAGAGCAGCCGCGATACGCGCGTTCAGTTTCCCACCCCAGCCCGGCAGGCCGAAAGAGGCCCCCCGCCATGAGGCCGCCAAGAGCGCATGGCCGGTCATCTGTGGCGCAGGCAGCCGACGATCCTGAGGCATGTAACCGATCTGCCCTCTTATGGCGGCAGGATTGCGGCCCAGTACCTCAATTCGCCCCTGCTGAGGGCGGTGCAGGCCGAGCAACGTGCGCAGCAATGTCGTCTTGCCATGACCGTTCGCCCCGTCCAGCACGGTGAAGCTTCCGGCCGGCAAGGTGAGATTTGCCTGCGCAAACAGGACCCGGCTGCCATGGGCAAGGGTTACATCATGCAGGGTCAGGGCAGCGGGCAGATTAGTCATGGCCAATCAGTTACGAATGTCCAGCGCGGCTGCAAGCCGGTTGAGCCGCACCGTCATCCAGTCCTGCCACAGCAAAGGAGGGGCTGGAAATTCGTCAAAGGCCACGACAGCAATACCGGAGCGATGGGCCAGCGCGATCAGGCGCGAGATGGACGGCGTTTCAACGGCCGGGTTGATGACAAGCGCCTTGACGGTCTTCTGCTGGAGGGCCTCTTCAAGCCGCGCTACATCGCGCGGCGCAGGATCGACATGATTCATGACGGCCAACGCAAAGTCCGGATCGATAATCTCCAGACCAAGCGCGGCAAAAACAGGCCCCCCAACGGGCTCGGTGACAGCAATCTTCATGCCCTGCGTCCGGGGGCGCAAGATTTTCAGCCGGGCATTGAAGCTATCGAGCATCCGGCGAAACCGCGCCTGTGCGGCGGCAATATCGTCTGCCTTGTGGGGAAGCAGCGCGGCAAGGTCACGGGCAAGGGCATCTACCACCCGGCCGACAGCCTCGGGGTCATCGAAGAGATGCGGGTTGTCACCCGACGTCAGCCCGGCAAGATCGAACGCCGATATGATGCGACGCGCGGGATTGGGCTGGGCATCCAGCAGCGGGGTCATCCAGTCATCATAATGACCGCCCGTCATCACCACGAGACTGGATTGCGCCAGAGTACGCGCCATATCAGGCGTGACCTGAAAATCATGCGGGTCGACGCGTGGTGAGATCAGGACACTGGCAGGGCTGACAGAATCCCCCCCCAGCCCTGTGGCGAGATCGCACCAGAGCGCTTCGGCACAGAAAATCCGGACCCTGGGCGGCTGCGTTGCTGCCAGCGTACCGGCAGCAGACTGCGCCCGGCTGGTTCCGGCAAGGCCGTGCAGGGCAAGGGCACAGAGCATGATGAGCAGAAGCTGGCGCAAAAAAGTCGCCTTTAGTTATATTATAACGACTGGGATACGCGATATAGAGGCGGAACTCTGGTCAGGACAAGCCGGAAAAGGAATTTCCAGATGCTCACCCTTACGGCAACGACAGATCAGCCCGGGTTTTCCGCAGACACTCAGGCCCTTCTGGACCGTGCAGCGTCTTTCTGTGCGACGCGTGCCAGCCGTCTGACAGAAACCAGACGTCTGGTGCTCGGCCTTATTCTGGAAAGCAGCAAGCCGGTAGGTGCCTATGAGATACTCGACCATCTCAGGCAGTATCAGCGCAATGCCGCCCCACCCACTGTCTATCGGGCACTCGACTTCCTGCTTGCACAAGGGCTGATCCATCGTATCGAGCGTATGAGCGCCTTCATTGGTTGCGCGCATCGTCTGGAGTGTCATCATGGTCACGGGTGCGGCCATCGCGCCCAGTTTCTAATCTGTAGTGGCTGCGGCATGGTGAGCGAGGTGGAGGATAGCGAAATCTCCCACGCCATTGCGCGTGCTGCCGCAAAGATCGGGTTCAGGCCGCACCAGTCCACGGTCGAGATCGAGGGGCTGTGCGCAACGTGTCAGAAAGGCTGATCGGTCAAAGCCGCTTCTGATGGCCTCCTCGGGAAAGCTCCCCTTTACCGATGGCGAAAGCCGATCGCGCCCTGCCGATCGCCACACACGCAGGACGCCACCCGGACCGACGTTCCCTGACAGCACCCAGCCCGACCTTTTCGATTATGTACCGCCTGTCAGACGCGCCCGTCTCGACCCCGAGGAGGCTCCCCTCCTGCTGGTCACGACAAGGGCCTTTTCCGACCGGGAGAAAGATGATGGCTGGCTTTACTGCCTGACGAGCGCTGAAGCTGGCGAGGCATTGCTTCTGGACGGGCTTCCCCTCAATGCACGCCATCCCCTCCTGCTATGCGCCCGCCCCGCCGTGCTGGCGTTGCTGATCGACCACGCGCAGACAGAAGATGGGACGCAGGTTGTTCTTCTGCGTGTGCGCCATGCCCATGTCGCACCTTGGCTCGAAAATGACCCCGACATGAGTGCGCGTCTGGGCGCATCCTGCTATCTGCTGTCGAGACAGACACCGCTCGGCTGAGTCCGGGCCCTTCCAGCTTTCAAGGAAACCGTCATGGACGATATCGCTATCGCCGAAGTCACACGCGGCGGCCGTGTTGAATCACGTCACCTCGGGCGCATTGCTGTCATGGATGATGCCGGTCGCGTCGTTCATGGTCTGGGTGCCATCGACAAGCCCGTCTTTCCACGCTCGACGGTCAAGGCCCTGCTGGCCCTGCCGCTTGTCGCCACAGGCGCGGCCGATCGTCTTGGCCTGACTGACGCCGAGCTTGCTCTGGCCTGTGCCTCGCATAATGGCGAGCCCCGCCATGCCGAGACGGCGGCTGCCATGCTCGCCAGGGCGGGTCAGGGTCTGACCTGTCTGGAATGTGGGGCGCACTGGCCCACCTATGACAAGGCAGCACAGGCGCTTGCCGCCTCGGGCGGCGTGCCAAACGCGCTGCACAACAACTGCTCTGGCAAACATGCCGGACTGATCTGCCTCGCCATTGACCAGTCTCTCGATCCGAAGGGGTATATCGATCCGTCCCACGAGGCGCAGCGTCAGGTGACCGAGGCACTTGTCATGGCGACCTCGACCCCGCATAACGACGAAAATCGCGGGTTGGATGGGTGTTCCATGCCGACCTACGCCGTTCCGCTGGCGGCGCTGGCCACGGGTTTCGCCCGATTTGGCACAGGCAAAAATTTTTCACAAAGCAATGCGTCGGCAGCGTCACGCTTGCGTTCAGCAGTCGCGTCCAATCCCTTCATGGTGGCAGGGAGCGGACGTTTTGATACGACATTGATGACGCATTTCGGTAACCGAATCTTCTGCAAGATGGGTGCAGAAGGGGTCATGGTCGCGTCTCTGCCCGAGCTGGGGTTGGGAATTGCGATCAAGACCGATGACGGAGCAAACCGGGCAGCCGAAGTGGCACTTGCCGCCCTTCTGCTCAACCTGGAAGGCGTGCACTGGTCTGACCATGACCGCGACGTGCTTGCCGGATTGTCGTATCAGGTCATGAGAAACTGGAATGGACGAGAAGTCGGCACACTGCGTGCCGCCGGTAAAGGATAAGACCTAAAGATGGCGATAGATACAGATGCCGGAAACTCAGATGGCGTGCTGGCGTCGGTTTTCGATGCAACCAAGTTCAAGATCCTCGTAATCGGGGTACTGGCCGCCCTTGCGGGTTTGATGTCAGGTCTTGATATCGGCGTGGTTGCCGGTGCGCTCGATTTCTTCGCCAAGCAGTTCAATGCCTCGACCTTTGCCCAGGAATGGGTGGTGAGTTCCATGATGGCGGGCGCTGCCGTAGGCGCGCTTGCTGCAGGCTGGATGTCTCATGCGCTCGGCCGCAAGCGTTCGCTTATCGCTGGGGCCTCGATCTTCGTGATCGGTTCGATCGGCTGTGCCCTCAGCTGGTCCATTCCTTCCATGATCACCTTTCGTGTGGTCATGGGGCTGGCGGTCGGTATTTCTGCCTTTACCGCCCCGCTCTACCTGTCGGAAATCGCCAGTGAGGCGACACGCGGTGCGATGGTGTCGACCTATCAGCTGATGGTGACCGTCGGTATTTTCCTCGCCTTCCTGTCCAACACCTATTTCTCCTATAGCGGCAACTGGCGCTGGATGTTCGGTGTGGCTGCCATCCCGGCTGGTCTCTTCCTGATTGGCGTGCTTTTCCTGCCCTACAGCCCGCGCTGGCTGATCATGCAGGGGCGTCACAAGGAAGCCCGGGAAGTGCTGCTTTCGCTGCGCGAAGACCCGCTTGAGGCCGCGAAGGAAATCAAGGCCATCCGTGAGCAGCTCGAAATCAAGCAGCACGGCTTTGAACTGCTCAAGACGAATTCGAATTTCCGTCGCTCGATTGCACTTGGCATCATGTTGCAGGCCATGCAGCAGCTCGCCGGCATCAATATCATCATGTATTACGCGCCGAAGATCCTCTCGAGCGCCGGATTCGATGCCACATCGCAAATGTGGTGCACGGCCATCATCGGTCTGGTGAACATGCTCGCAACGTTCATCGCGGTTGGTCTTGTCGATAAATGGGGCCGCAAGCCCATTCTCTATATCGGCTTTTCCGTCATGGCACTGGGTATGGCCGCGCTTGCCATGCTGCTCAACACGGACATGTCCGGAGAGACGTCGAAATTCATCGCCATCTTCCTGCTGCTGCTGTTCTGCACGGGTTTCGCTATGTCGGCTGGACCGCTCATGTGGGTGCTCTGCTCCGAAATCCAGCCCATGCAGGGCCGTAATCTGGGTATCTCGCTTTCGACGCTCACCAACTGGATCACCAACATGGTTGTGGGTGCGAGCTTCCTGACGTTGATGAACACCTTTGGCACCTCAGGTACGTTCTGGCTTTTCGCGGGTCTGAACGCCTCCTTCATCGTGCTCACCTTCCTCTTTGTGCCGGAAACCAAGGGCATGTCGCTGGAAGTCATCGAAAAGCGTCTTATGGCAGGCGAGAAGCTTCGCAAGCTCGGACGCTGAATTCACTTTCCCCAAGGGGTGCCAACGCGCCCCTTAGTCAGGCCAATCGTACGATACCTCATCCCGAACCGGGGAGATTTTCGATTTCTCCTGACCGCTACTGAACGGCACAAGCTTTTTCCTATATCTCTGGAACATGACGCGCACATTTCGGGTGGTATCGCAGTTAGCCGCGGCTCTATCACCCAGAGACAGAGCCATACCGACAAGAACAGAGGACTGATTTGTAAAACGCCCCTTCTCAGACACATGATGCCCGGCGACGGACTGATGATATCAGGGATTGCCTGAAGGACAACGTGCCAACCTCCGGGCAGAACGAATAGAGAATGAGAACGGATCCCGCCGCTGGTACCCGAGCCGAGGCACATAAATCGCCCACGCGAGGCTGCATCCCGTGAGGTGATTAAAGCAGGGTGCTGTCTGGTCCCCTCATGCTGGGCTTTGCAAATGCTGCCGATCCATTATGACCACTGGCGAACGGGCCGTGGCTGGTTCGGGAAATAAGTAGGTGGTTCCTGCACTCTCCATCCACGATGTCGAACTCATCCTTGCTGCAATCCGCAACCGCTGATCCTCGCAAAGCATCAGTTTGCCGACTGGGCTTTTGACCCACTGCAAATAATGGACGAGGAGCTTATATGACCTTCGTCGTCGAGATGACCCGCTGACGGGAAGAAGCGCAGGGCTGCGGGGCTCCACTTTGTCAGGATTGCTATCCCCCTTTCCCGCAATCATGAAGTTTCAGAGAAACCCTGCGTCAAAGTCTTTCACGAAACGCGACGCTGGCAGAGAGTGGGAGCGTCCTGCTGCAAAGGCTTCCTGATCGATGCTTCACTTTGCTCCTTCCTCCACGGAATCGCTGATCATGCTCGCGATCTGCTTCCTGCTTGTCTGCATCTTCGAATTTGCCAATGGCTTTCACGATACGGCCAACGCGGTTGCAACGGTGATCTACACCAACGCGCTCAAGCCCCGTGTGGCTGTCATCTGGTCGGGACTCATGAACCTGCTGGGTGTGCTGCTGGGCGGCATTGCCGTGGCGTACGCACTGGTCGAACTGTTGCCGCCCGATGTGCTGACACCCCCCAATGGCAACCCGGCGGTGCCGATGCTGGTGGCGCTTTTCGGCACGGCACTGGCCTGGAATCTCTGCACCTGGTGGTTCGGGATTCCAAACTCGTCCTCGCATTGCACGATCGGGGCGCTGATCGGCATTGCCATCGGAGATTCGTTTCTGCATGCACGTGATCTGGGTCATAGCGTGGATTGGGGGCAGATCTGGAAGGTTCTGCGCGCGCTGGCCATCTCGCCTCTGCTCGGTTTTTTCCTGGCCGGGCTGCTCTATCTGCTCATCCGCTTCGCTGTGCGGATGCCAGCCCTTTTCACTCCCCCCAAACCTGATGAGAGCCCGAACCCGATTGTCCGGGCGCTGCTGATCCTGACCTGCACCTCCGTCAGCTTCTCGCATGGCAGCAATGATGGGCAAAAGAGCATCGGGCTCATCATGCTGACAATCATCGGCCTGATGCCCGCCACTTATGCCATGAACCCGGACCATCCGACGGATCGCGCGGCTCTGGCCCAGATGGCGCAGGAGGCAAGGCCCCTGATCGCCCAATATGACCGCTACAGCTTCAAACCGGACGCCCTGGCCTCCATCGACCGCCTGAAGATGGTCACCACACCCGCAACGCCGGCCCAGATCCGCGGCGACGTTTATGAAATTCTCTCGGGACTGCGGGATGTCAGTGCCAATCCGGCCTCCTCGTCGCAGGAAAAACAGACGAGCACCCAGCTTGCCAAGGCGCTTCGCCCGACTGTCGAATATGCGCCCTACTGGGTCCGTGTGCTCAGCGCCCTGTGTCTTGGTGTCGGCACGATGGTGGGGTACCGCCGCATCGTCAAGACGCTGGGAGAGGGCATCGGCAAGCAGCATCTGACCCCCGCACAGGGGGCTGCCTCCGAACTTGTCGGCGCTGGCCTCATTGCCTCGGCGGGCTATACCGGATTGCCGGTTTCGACCACGCATATCATCACGTCAGGTGTAGCAGGCACGATGGTTGCCGCCGGATCGGGCATCAACATGCGTATGCTCGCAAAAATCGCCCTAGCATGGCTGCTGACTCTGCCCGTCACAATCACGATTTCGGCTTGCGCCTTCTACCTTTTGAACTGACCGCGTGATCGCAAACTGACTTCGGTCAGGGCGCGATTAGCGTGAACTGCTCCTATCCGTCTGGCACAAGGCGATCGCAGCAGACACGCCCATCGGGCAAGGCGCACATAAACTGCCCGACCCATTCCCTTTTTGCCGGTTGTCACAAAAATAATTGCTCTGCCCGATTCGGAATCACCAACTTGTGAGCATTCCTTGCGTTCGGGATGGCGCGTAGTCGATGCGGGAGGGCAGCGCAATGATGGCATCATTCTGGGGAAGCGGGAAACGCAAGGCGTGCATTGGCTGCAGCGATGGCGCAGGGTTTGATATTCCAATCACCATGGCCTTTCAGCCAATTGTCGACCTGTCGACCCGGCAAATCTTCGCTTACGAGGCGCTGGTGCGAGGCGAGAATGGTGCCAGTGCACAGGAGATCCTGTCACGCGTCACTCCTGAAAACCGTTATGCTTTTGATCAGACATGCCGGGTAACGGCCATCACCCTGGCGTCAGAGCTCGGGCTGGCAGAGCAGGGCGCGCTTCTCTCCATCAATTTCCTGCCCAATGCCGTCTATGATCCAGCGACCTGTATCGGCGCGACGCTTGAAGCGGCGGAGCGCGTCAACTTTCCCACTGACAGGATCCTGTTCGAGTTCTGCGAAAACGAAACGCTGGATACCGAGCATCTCCTGCACATTCTCCAGACCTATGATCGCATGGGATTCAAGACGGCTATCGATGATTTTGGCGCGGGCTACGCGGGGCTTAGCCTGCTGTCACGTTTTCAGCCCGACTATGTCAAACTTGATATGGGCCTGTCCCGTGCCATCGACACTACGCCGGTCAAGCAGGTCATGATGCGTCATACCATCGCCATGCTGGAGGGGCTGAACGTCACTCCGATTTGCGAGGGCGTCGAAACCCCGGGAGAAGCAGGTGCTCTCTCTGATCTCGGAATCTCGCTGCAGCAAGGCTACATCTATGCCAGACCAGCCTTGGCCGAACTGCCGATGCTGCATTGAAAAGGTGCAAGGTGTATCCTGTGAGATATCATCCGCGGTGCACTACTTACATAGGGCGTTTCTGTTTTTCTTCTTTTTGACCACGAACTTACCATAGTCTTACTATCCGTACCGACAGCACGCCACGGCAGTCGAGGGCGATGAGATTGGGCCGGACCACTATCTACGTGACCCCGAGAGCGTTATCGGTCTAACCTCATAAACGTTTTGTCGCTCTGTACGAGCGATGCGACGCAAAGAATAGGGCGTTCGGGCACAAGAACTTATCCAGGTCTGATCATCGTCAGCTATGAGGATTGATGCAGGTATGGATGTCTTGTGCGCAAGGGGAAGACAGGTAGGCCATTGTCTGCAACCGTCCCGAAGAGAGCGGAGAAGTGGCAATCCTGCCCGCTAATCAAGTGCGCCTCATTTGGCGTTTGATTGTCCGCCGCGTCATGGTGCCGGGTGAGGGATTTGAACCCCCGACCTTCGGTTTACAAAACCGCTGCACTACCACTGTGCTAACCCGGCATGGCGCATGAACGGGATGCTTTTCGTCGCTAATCGCAGATTCGTCAAGATCTTTCCCGCGTAACGATGATAACGAACTGCACAGCCCCTCACATCTCCTTGGTGCGTTCCCTTATCGGGGGTCATTGCTTTCGCGGCATGCCGTGAATTTGACAGCAAAGCAAATTGTAGCCCGGCATGTATGCCGATGATGGTGACGCCAGCAACCCGATCTCTGGTGACTCCGTGCCAGTTCCGTCCGCATACAGACGGTCATATCCGACCGCTGAGGGTACTGCCGCAGACTATCTGGTCGCAAACGCGAGCAATGCCTCGACTCTCGCCTCTCGCCTCTCGCCTCTCGGTGAAACTGGTATCCCTCCCAGCACTGCAACGCCCAGAACAGAACCAAGCACCTGTACCTGTACCTGTACCTGTACCTGTACCTGTACCTGTACCAGACTTGCCGACAGATCGCCCGCGCCACCATACCGATAACAGGCATTCTCGGGGCCTACCTCAACTGCGCCATTGATGATTGCCCCCCTGGCCTGGATTCTGATTGTCAGAAAAAGGCCCGCGCTCCTCTTGGCAGCCCATCCAGCCAGTCCTGATGGCTGTTGAGCATCGGGTTGGGCCGGTTGGCCGCCAGTGCCTGGGCGGGTGCCCCGTTCTGGGGCTCCTGCATCAGAACGCGCAGGCGGTTGCCAGCCGACATCTCGACAAGCCAGGCATGATGGCAGTCAAGCCGCGTCTCAGTGCCCTTCTCTCTCGCCCAGCCAGGCCAATCTGCCGGTTCTCCCGTGTTCGGGTGCCACATATTCCATCACGCGGGCCTCAACAGGGAAACCGACGGTTTTGAAAGCAAAGTGACATCCAGCCAGCAATTGCGGGCCATCACTCTTGTGAATACGCGGGGTGGCGAAGTTGGCAGAGTAGCGGGGCCACTCGTCTGGATGGGTCAGAAGTGTCCAAACGCAAAGCAACGGCACGTCAGCCACGATGCACTCATTGGAAACAACATTATCCGCCTGCCCGGGAGGGTACGCGTCAGGCTGGAGAATGGCGTTCATCACAGGATAGGGGGGCGTTGCGGCGTCTCCTCTTTACTGTCTCCTGAACTGTCAAATGTGGTCCATCAGGAAAATCATGGTTGATGACCTGACCGGGGAGGCAGCGCAGGACCATCTTGAACGTGGAACTCTCGACTGGGCGTTGCTTGCCGGCGACGCCTGCACGCCGGCGCTCCATGCGCAAAAGCTTTTTCATGAGACATGGCTCTGTGCGACCCGTCTTGGGCATCCCACCCTCTCCGGAGGCATGACACTCGACCGGTTCTGCAAGGCTGATCATGTGGTGGTATCGCCGGACGGAGGCGGCTTCGAGGCCATGACCGACGCTGCGCTGCGTCGTTTGAACCTGAAACGCCACGTGGCCGTTTCGGCCTCGGGCTTTCTGACCGTGCCCGATCTTCTGACCCGCACAGATCTTGTCGCCGTGCTACCCTCACGCCTGCTGGCGACACGTCATGATCTGGCGGTTTTCGCGCCACCTGCGCCGCTCGTCCTGCCGGGTTTCGACAAATATCTTGTCTGGGGAGAGCGCACCCATCTGGATCCTGCCCACCGCGCCTTGCGTAAGCTGCTATCCGATACGTGCCATGACCTGGCACTTCCCTCTCCCAATCAGCACGGCCACAGCCTGACAACCGAAGTCATGCCAATGCACGCAAGGTGAGAGAAATAGTGCAGACATAAAAAAAGCCCGGCGCGAAGGCCGGGCTTTTTCCTCGGATCAGACCGAGTAGTACATTTCGAACTCGGCCGGGTGCGGCGTGTGCTCGAACTTGTAGACTTCTTTCCACTTCAGCTCGATGTAGCTCTCGATCTGGTCCTTGGTGAAGACATCGCCTTCGAGCAGGAACGCGAAATCGGCTTCAAGGGCCTGAAGGGCTTCACGGAGCGAACCGCAGACCGTCGGGATCTGGGCCAGCTCTTCCTTCGGCAGTTCGTACAGATCCTTGTCCATGGCTTCGCCCGGATGGATCTTGTTACGGATGCCATCGAGGCCAGCCATCAGCATGGCGGCGAAGGCAAGGTAGGGGTTGGCGGTCGGATCCGGGAAGCGGACCTCGATGCGCTTTGCCTTCGGGCCTACCGAGTACGGAATACGGCATGAGGCCGAACGGTTGGCAGCCGAGTAAGCGAGCAGAACGGGGGCTTCAAAGCCCGGGATCAGACGCTTGTAGGAGTTGGTCGACGGGTTGGTGAAGGCGTTCAGCGCCTTGGCATGCTTGATGATGCCGCCAATGTAGAACAGCGCATCTTCCGACAGGCCGGCATACTGGTCACCTGCAAAGAGCGGCTTGCCATCGCGCCAGATCGACTGATGCACATGCATGCCCGAGCCGTTATCGCCAGCGATGGGCTTCGGCATGAAGGTGGCCGTCTTGCCATAGGAATGGGCGACGTTGTGCACGCAGTACTTGTAGATCTGCATGAAGTCGGCCGACTGCACCAGCGTGGCAAACTTTGTGCCCAGCTCGTGCTGCGACTGTGCCACTTCGTGGTGATGCTTTTCGATCGGCAGGCCCATCTCACCCATGGTGGAGAGCATTTCGGCGCGCAGGTCGCCTTCGCTATCGACCGGAGCAACCGGGAAGTAACCGCCCTTGACCACCGGGCGATGGCCCATATTGCCTTCCGGGTAGTCCTTCATCGAGGCGTCGGGGCCTTCGATGCTGTCGAGCTGGTACGTGCCGTAATTCGGGCCCGTGCCGAACTTGACGTTGTCGAAAATGAAGAACTCGGCTTCCGGACCGAAGAAGGCGGTGTCACCCAGGCCTGTGGTCTTCAGATAGGCTTCAGCAGCCTTGGCCGTCGCGCGCGGGTCGCGAGCGTAGAAATTGCCGGTGCGGGGCTCGACGATATCGCAGATCAGGATCAGCTGCGGCTTGGCCGAGAACGGGTCCATGACGGCCGAGGTCGGGTCAGGCAGAAGCACCATGTCGGATTCATTGATGGCCTTCCAGCCAGCAATCGACGAACCATCAAACATGAAGCCTTCGACGAAGGTATCTTCCTCAATGGTGGTGTGCCACTGAGTCGTGTGGTGCCACTTGCCCTTCGGATCGGTGAAGCGCAGGTCAACCAGCTCGACCGAGTGTTCCTGCATCAGCTCGAAGACGCGCTTAACGGCGGCGCTGTCCGGCTTGCCCGGCTTGGGCGCTGCATTCGTGGAAGACGCAGCCTTGGATGCCGCGGCTGGAGCTTTTTTCGCCATTTGTCAAATACCTGTTTCTGCCTCAAGGGGCCGCACTGATCGGCTGCAAAACGATTAGGACAGGATTTGCGAACTGTCGAGTATTCCGAAGGCTTTTTACGCATCCGAGGCAACGAAAAAGACCCTCCGCAGCCCCCATAAACCCTTCATCATCCCTTTCCGGAAGCAAAACGACGCATGACAGACCAACAGAAATAGCATATCGGAGCGTTTCGCTCCCTTATCGTTGTTTTTTTCTGCCTCGCACGCGACTGTGATGAGCCTTGACCGGTGGAGTCCCGGTTTCGATCGGGCTGACAACCAGCAGGACTGCAAGGCCATGCGCCTTTCACACAGCCGGAACCATATCAGGCCCCCACCCTCACCATAAAGGTGTCACAGCGTGCGGGATCTGGCCGATTTTACACTCCGCATTAAGCCGGTATCATGCCCTGTCCTATTCCAGCGCAGGCCCGGCATGAAAAAACCAAACGCGTTTCTCAGCTCTTTGCCAACTACCATTTTTACCACCATGTCCCAGCTTGCCGCTGCGCATGAGGCTGTGAATCTGGGTCAGGGCTTTCCCGATACGGAAGGACCCATCGCGCTGATCGATGCGGCTGCGGATGCGCTGAAAGACCAGCGCAACCAGTATGCTCCCCTGACCGGCCTGCCCGAACTGCGTGAAGCGGTGGCGCGGGCCAATGCTCGTGATTATGGCCTGCAGGTCGATCCGGCGCAGGAGGTGATCGTGACCTCGGGCGCCACGGAGGCGCTTGCCGTCAGCATGATGGCACTCATCGAGCCGGGTGATGAGGTCGTGCTGATCGAACCGCTTTACGACACCTATCTGCCCATGCTGCGTATGCTTGGTGCCGTGCCGCGCTGCGTGCGGGTGGAAGCCCCTGACTGGCACCTGCCTGAGGCCGATCTGCGCGCTGCCTTTTCGGCCAGAACAAAGCTCGTTCTACTCAACTCGCCCATGAACCCCAGCGGCAAGGTCTTCACCACAGACGAGCTCGATCTTATCGCCTCGCTTGTGCTCGAGCATGATTGCTATGCCCTGTGCGACGAGGTTTACGAGCATCTGACATTCGGGGTGAAACATATCCCGCTCATGACACGGCCCGGCATGCGCGAACGCGCCATTCGCATTGGCAGTGCCGGAAAGAGCTTCTCGGTAACCGGGTGGAAAATCGGTTACATCACTGCCTGCCCTGATCTCGCGGCCGTCATTGCAAAGGCTCATCAGATCGTCGCGTTTTCCAGCGCACCGAACCTCCAACGCGCTGTTGCAAAGGGGCTGGATCTGGGAGAGGCGTTCTTCACCGAACTATCCGACAGCCTGCGCGCGCGACGCGACCTGTTTGCCAATGGGCTTCATGCGCTCGGCTTCCCTACCCTGCCCGCCGACGGCAGTTATTTCGTCGTTGCCGACATTACCGCCCATGCCCAAGGACGCGATGACGTAACGTTCTGCCGCGATCTTGTGACCGAGGCCGGAGTCGCCGCGATCCCGGTCTCGGCGTTTTATGACCCCGAGGGTGCGGCCCCGCCGCGCCACCTGATACGCTTTGCCTTCTGCAAGACAGAAGCCGTGCTTAACGAAGCGCTCAGGCGTCTGGCTCTCTGCTACACACCGACCCCACACGAAGAACCAGTTCAGGAGGGCTGATAGGCAGTCATCTTGCGGGTCGGCACACGCTGGTCGAGCGGGGTAGGTTCCACACCATTTCCTTTATCCTCTGACGTTTCTGATGTGACATTTCTGCCTGCCTGATCAGCTTTCGCCGCCGGTTTTGCGGCAGCTCCATCCACGGCACTGGCCCTGGGCACGTCTTGAAGGGTGGGATCCTTTCCCGCATCCTGCTGCGCATGACCGGGTATCGCCGCATCACGGTGCGTCTGGCTCGTGTCAGAGGTGATATTTTGCGGCGCCGCCGGATGAAGAGCTGTTTCCTGAGCGCCGGTTTCGACATCGCCAGCCGGTTTTGCCGGCGCGGGCGCCGGATCATTCGCCTCAGGGCCAACGGCACTATAGGGGTCGCTGGGGGGTAGAACATCAATAGGCGGCTGACTCGCCAACGGGTTGTGCTGAAGGATCCTGCTCGTATCACCGGGATAGCGACGCATCAGCCCCAGCAGGGTGCCATTGGTCCAGCCAAAGCCGATCTGCATGGGATATTCTCCTCCGCCCTTGCCTCCGGTGGCACTGATCGTTGGAGATTCGACATCGTATTTCTCGAGCAGCACACCTGATTTTTCATAGGTGCCAATCACACGTGCCATCCAGCGTCGGGCGATAGTCTCGGCCAGCTCCGTATCGCCGTAATTATTGAGCCCCTTGATAGCCATCCACTCCTCAGGTGCCCAGCCATTGGGGGCGTCCCATTGCTGCCCGCTCTCATGGTCAGTTGCCATGATGCCTCCGGGCCGCAAAAGCTTGCTCCTGATCGTCTCTGCAACGGCCATTGCCTGATCCTGCGAGGCAATACGCAGAAACAGCGGAACGGCTGTCGCGGCTGAGAGCACATCAGTCAGGCGACCCTTGCGCCAGTCATAATCGTAGAAGGCCTGACGATCATCGTCCCAGAACACGCGCCGCATCACACCCACACGCTCATCGGCGCGCTGACCATAAAGACGGGCCAGCTTGCGCTGTCCGGTCAGGGCGTAGGCGTGTTCAAGCGTCTGCTCCAGATGTACCATCAAGGCGTTAACCTCGATGGGTGCCAGATCGGTCGTGTGGATGGTCGCCAGCGTATGGCCATCGGCCAGCCAGCGTGATGAAAAATCCCAACCGGTTTCCGACCCGGCGCGCAGGTCACGATAGACCTCCGCAGGCGCGCGCGATGGGGCGTGGGCAGCCGTGGCAACGTCCTCCGGATAGCTTTCATCACGGGGCGTATCGAGATCATCCCAGTGGCGCAGCAGCAGGGTTCCGTCATTCAGGCGCACTACATGGCGATAGGCCTGACCCGGTTTGAGCGTATCCGCTCCGTCCATCCAGTAAGCGTATTCTTTCTGCAACTGGGGAAGGTAGCGTTTATAGGCCCCTTGCCCGTCATGCTGCGCCAGCAAATCGACCATCAGCGAGAAGAAGGGAGGCTCCGAACGGCTCAGATAATAGGTGCGGGTGCCGTTGGGAATATGGTCATAGCGGTCGATCAACGATGCCATATCGTCGATCATACCGCGTAACAGATCCCACTGTCCGGTCTCATAGAGACCGATCATGGTAAAGTAGGTATCCCAGTAATACAGTTCCGAGAAACGCCCGCCCGGCACGACATAGGCATGAGGCAGGGGCAGAAGGGATGAGTATGACATGGGCTTGTCAGGCTGACGTGTCAGAACGCCCCACATTCCCTGAATATAGTCATAGATGTTCTCATCAGCCTTGCGTCGGTAGGACACGTCACGCCTGATCGGCGGCGAGAAATGCTGCTGATAGAAAGCGCGGAGATTGAAATCCGGATGATGCCGCTGGGTTTCCCAGTCATTCAGGAGAGCCGCCGGGGCCTCGTCAGGACGTGAGTCAGCGACCGTCTTGAAGTCGGGTGCCAGATGCGCCCCGCCGATTGCAGCAAATAGCCCACCCAACGCGATGGAAGGCGAACGCAGATCCTGAGGTACAGAGGCAACATGCAATGATTGTGCAGCCTCGCTCGCCACTGTGACGCGCGGCCCGGATGGCGCACCTGATGATGGCGCACCTTCTGCAGATGTATCGTGGTTCTGATCCGGTGGCAGAGAAGCCATTGTGCTCTGCGCTTTGACCGGGCTCTGCCGCGTTTGTGCACTGTTTCCGGCATCTGTTGCCACATTCGGCGTGGTGCTTTGCGTACTTGCTGCTCCAGCGATCGACGCGTTGGCGGCCGACGCGTTGTCAACCGGACCGTTATCCTGGGCTTGAGCACAACTCCCCCCCAGCACGACAAGGGAGGCCCCCAGACAGAGCATTCTTGATGCCGATGCCCTGCGATGTTGCAGCTGCCGCCCTGATAACGTGGGCAGGAGCGAAAGCAAGGAAACGAAGGGGTGGACCGGCTGCGTCATGAATTCTCCTCGAACACGGTCCCACAAGGGCTTGTCTGTGCTGCTTCATGCCCAAGCACAGACATGTCGCGACATGCTCTTGCCTCGGCCACAGGGCATTGTTTTGTCACGTGCATCCCTGCTGTCCGATGGCATTGGAAAGCGTTCCAGGGACATGCGCCGCGCATGCCGGTGAAGGACGGGTTTTGATGATGAACAGGCCAGAGCTGAAGAGGTTGCAAAACAGCACGCGAACCATCTTCTTTCTGACAGGGGCCATATTTGCCCTCTGGTCATGCCTTGTCCCCATCGTGAAACATCATGCTGGGCTCGATGATGGCAGCCTGGGCATGCTCCTGCTTTGTCTTGGTTGCGGGTCCGTGCTGGGCATGCCTCTTGCCGGATCATGGGTAGGTCGCTGGGGCTGTCGTCCCGTCACCCTTGGCGGGTTGGGCCTTGCCGGCGCGGTCCTGCTGCCCCTGTCATGGCTGAGTTTTCTGCCGGGGCTGGCATTGGGCATTTTCCTGCTGGGCGCAGGGCTCGGTGCGGTGGAAACAGCCATCAACATTCAGGCTGTAGAGGTCGAGCAGCGCAGCGACACGCCCCTGCTTTCGGGGTTTCATGCCTGGTTCAGCATTGGAGGGGCCACAGGCGCTGCGGCTTCTCCTGTGCTCACCCTGACCGGTATGCCGCTCTGGTCCATCATCCTGTCAGGACAGATCCTTGTGTTTGTTCTGGCCCTTCGTGTGTGGCCCGGTCTGCTGCATCAGCCAGAATCGGGCGGTGGCGAAGGTTTCGCGCTGCCCCGTGGACGGGTCTGGGTGCTGGGACTCCTGACGGGCATTGCCTTTCTTGCCGAGGGCGCGGTGCTCGACTGGGGGGCTGTGTTTCTGCAAGGGCGACCCTCGTTCGGCATACAGCCGGGCTGGGGTTATGCGGTGTTTGCGACGGCCATGACCCTTGGGCGACTGAGTGGCGATCGTGTCATTGCGCTGTGCGGGCGTCCGCTCATCATGGGTCTGGGCGGGCTCTGCGCAGGGGGCGGATTTGCGCTGGTCGTGATGGCCCCTGTCGCCCCGCTCTCACTGGCGGGGTTCTTCCTGATCGGGCTGGGCTGCGCCAATATCGTGCCTGTGCTGTATAATTGCGCCGGGCGACAGCAGGTCATGAAAGCCTCGACCGCCGTCGCCGCCATCACCACCCTTGGCTATGCCGGGATTCTGGCCGGACCGGCCCTTGTTGGGGTGGTCGCTCACGCCACCAGCCTCTCCAGCGCCTTCCTCATGCTGGCCGCCCTGATGATTATCGTGGCCGGATTCTGCCGTCTGGCCCGGCAGAGCTGATGCTACCAAACTGACGCCACCAACCCGGCCATCGGAGATGTTTTTTATCCCTGTGTCGGGTTTCCCCTCGCATTTGAAGGGCGGAGAGGCCATGTGTCTGGGTTCAAGAAGGAGCCTTTGGGAATCATGACCTCTCACGCCGACGCCACGCCCCTTTCTGCCCTTGCTGTGACCGATCGCCTGTTTTTCGAACGGGCAGACAGCACCCTGACGCGGGATGAGGCGGAGAAAATCGTCAGCCGGTCACTTGAGGGCATCGAGGATGGCGAACTCTTCCTCGAATATCGCGAAAGCGAGTCCATTGTGCTCGATGACGGCGTGATACGCTCCGCCAGCTTCGATACGTCGTCGGGGTTCGGTCTGCGTTCCGTCATCGGTCCCGAAACCGGCTTTGCCCATTCCGACGAGATCAGCAAAAGCGCTCTGGAGCGCGCAGCAGGTGCGGTTTCGGTCGTGCGTCAGGGGCGCAGCGGTACGCTTGCCGCGCCGCCGCAGGCCACGAACCGACGTCTTTACGCGCCCGAAAGCCCCCTGAGCGATACGGATTTTGCCGCACGCGCCGCCGTACTGGGCGAGATCGACACCTATGCGCGTGGTCTCGGGCCCGAAGTGGTGCAGGTTTCAGCCAGCATCGCGACAGAATGGCAGGCGGTACAGATCATGCGCGACTCAGGCTTTCGCACAGCCGATCTGCGCCCCCTTGTCAGACTCAATGTGTCCGTGGTGCTTGAGCGCGACGGACGTCGCGAGAGTGGCAGCCGCGGTATGGGCGGACGCTACAGCCTGTCACGCCTGCTAGGGCGCGAGACATGGCAGGAAGCGGTGGACGAAGCGGTACGCCGCGCCAGGGTAAGTCTTGAGGCTGGCCCGGCACCCGCTGGCGAAATGGATGTCGTGCTCGGCCCGGGCTGGCCCGGCATTCTTCTGCATGAAGCGGTCGGGCACGGGCTGGAGGGTGATTTCAACCGCAAGGGGACGTCGAGCTTCAGCAATATGGTCGGCAAGCGCGTGGCAGCCCCCGGCGTGACCGTGGTGGATGACGGAACGCTGGCTGAAGGGCGCGGCTCGCTCACCATCGACGATGAAGGTACCCCCTCGGGTCGCACGGTCATGATCGAGGATGGCATCTTGCGCGGCTTCATTCAGGACCGGATGAATGCCCGGCTGATGGGCGTGGCGCCGACCGGCAACGGGCGTCGCCAGTCCTATGCCCATGCGCCGCTGCCACGCATGACCAACACTCTCATGCTGGGCGGTGACGCCACGACAGAAGAAATGATCCGCTCGACCAGAAAGGGCCTCTATGCGGTCGATTTCGGGGGCGGACAGGTGGATATCACCTCGGGAAAATTCGTCTTTGCCATGTCGGAGGCCTATCTGATCGAGGATGGCGAGGTGTCGCGCCCCGTCAAGGGCGCTACCCTGATCGGCAATGGGTTCGATGCCATGAACAGGATTTCCATGATCGGTCAGGACGTGGCGCTGGACCCCGGTATCGGCACATGTGGCAAGGCGGGTCAGGGCGTGCCCGTGGGTGTGGGTCAGCCCACGCTGAAGCTGGCCGGGCTGACAGTTGGCGGAACAGCCTGACAAAGGCTTGTGGCAGGTATGCTCCCGTCATGTTCTCGCGCCCCGCCTGATTGCAGGCGAGGCGGGGGCGTTCTGATGAGCGTTGGCTCAGTTCTTACGGCGGCGTGTCACGCCAAAAGCCATGCCCGTCACCATGGCCGTATAAATCAGCGTCATATCCTGCTTTGAAAAGACCAGCTCCCAGCCGGGGGTGAAACGCTTTGGGGTTGCCTTGTAGTCAACCAGGGCTGAGACCGGACCGAGAGCCAACGTGACGACCAGCGCCCTCAGCAGGCCCGGCTGTTTTCCAAGTGCGCGATCGTACAGCACAGCCCAGAACAGCACGGCTGCCACATTGGTGGCAGCACCGGTGCCTGAATGAAGCAGGTCCACCTCGTCAAACGAGGCAGCCTCATCTCCCTTTAACCAGTGAGCGGTGCAATTGACCCCTCTGACAGCCCTGCCGGTCCTGACTTTTCCAAGCGCCAGCAATGCTGCATTGCAGGCGAGGGAACCGTAAAGCGTGATGGCAGGCAAGCGAGAGCGCATGGGCGTCATTCCTTTGAGACTGGCAGATGTCAGGGCGTTCTGATCACAAATTGGCTCAGTAAAGAATCAGGCAGATCGCCCCACCGATGATTCCCATTACCCAGAACACCGAAATAACGATCTGATGGCGTATGGCGCGTAACGCCAGAACACGCATCAGCGGATCAAGTGGATAAGGCAGAGGGCGAGACGGGTACGGCAACGAGGGGGCAGGCATGGCCTCGGTTTCGGTCGGATGGCTCAACCTGTCCTCGGCCCGAACAAGAACAGACGCACACCAGTGCTCGCGCAACCTGTCCAGTTCACTACGGCGATAAAGACGCCGGGAGCGGATGTTCAGCGCAGGAGGCCCGCAACGGAAAACATGCAATGCCCTGAACAGTCCCAGCGTAATGCCGAGATGGGCCGCAGCCTGAGCGGTGTTGAACAGTTCCTGCCTCGGGAGCGCCCTTATCACGGCAACACTGTTAACCTGATCATAACGATCCACGGCTTTTCCTCCCTCGCAGGAGCGTGAACGGTGGGGGCGAAAACAGGTTCGGCATATTTCGAGCCCCATCACACTTTGTGCGCCAACGGCTTGCTGTGCCAGAGCAGGCCCTTGAAGCTGGGATTCGCTGCACCCAGCGCCGCGAGCCTTTCGTCTGGCCCCGCATGATGAAAGACAAAGGCAGTCGCGATCATATGGCGCCACCGGACCAGACGACACAGACGTCAACGATACGGGCAGGTCGAGAACAGCCATGCCATGAGTACGCAAGACAACATGGCTTGCTCAAAGCTTGTTCTGTATTGACTATCAATACAGGGGTAATGTGATGTCGGGTTGCTGGAATAAATGGTTCTTACCAGGTTCCGCGATCGCAGAAGCAAGGATAATTCATAGCGATGAAGACTATTCTGCTTTCAATATTGGGTACAATGCTGACGGCGGACGTCTTTTTGACACCGGTTCGGGCCCAGCCTGTTTCGTGCGTTCTCGGCGCATTGACCCTGCCGATCCTCGGTGGGCCGGGCGATGCCCCTATCCTTCCTGCCGCGATGCAGGGAAAACCGGTTGCATTCTATTATTCCACCACCGTGGACGGGTTTTATGGCGGCGATATCATGCCCTACGGTGGGAGCGACACCGGCAAACGCAGCACAATCACTCTCGATGGCAGTAAGATCGACGACGCCCCACTCATGCGGACCGGACAGCTCAAACTGGGCGATCTTAATCTGGGCACCCCTTCCTTGATCAGGCTTCCCCAATTCTCCTTCCGTTATATCAATCAGCGCCCTGTGATTGGCGTGATTGGCGCACACCAGTTCGAGCACCTTGCAGTCCTGATGGATTTGCCTCACGGCGTTTTCGCTCTCATGCGGTTCAGAAATGACAAGGCCTGTGACAATGCTGCGGCAGCGTTCCTTGGTCCTGGTGAGACGGCCTTTCCGCTCGATGCGGAGCATCGCGCTGAAATCCCCCTGAACAGGGTCAAACGGTCGCTGGCGCTGGACCCTAACACGCCAGTCAACATCTTGCCCGCCATATGGGTCGCAACATCCGATGGACGAGCTGTAACTGGATACAGGCCCTCAGACAGACGGCGCGATACGCCTGCCCTGAAGGACGGGACACTCCCCCTTTCGGTGCCCCCTGGCATTGCCGGGACTGATTTTCATCTGCAAGGCAGCCCCGGCGCTTCAGGGCAGGGAACGGCCAGCGGGATTCTCGGGCTGGCGTTCTTCGAGCACAATGTCATCCTCTTCGATTATCCAAACCATACAGTCCATTTCCTGCCCTCACGTCATCAGCGATTGGGAAAGAGGGATCGCTGCGCTTTCCTCATACTCTTGAAAATGACGGACAGGACTTTGTTATCAGACCCATTACAGGGACATGGCCGCTCACACCCATCTACGCAGGTGGAGGAACCCAGACCGGCATGAAATGAGCGATCGGGCATCGTGGTCTGATTGCCCCCGACCATTCCACTCGTGGTATTAGATGCCTTTTACCTATCGGCTACCCCCTCGACACGGCGAACAACACATATCGGCGGGACCTCCTTGAGAGCGGGGGATAGAGTACCAACATCTGTCTTGTTCAGAACAAGAGGATGAGGCTGATGGCAACGGGTTGGGCTCCCGATGGAGCCGTTCAGGATCAGATCGATGATACGATCGCTGATGCGGTAAGCCGTGCACGTGCGGCCATGCCGCATGGCGAGAGCTGCGCCGAATGTGTGAATTGCGGAGAGGACATACCTGTTGCCCGGCAAAAGGCACTGCCGGGTGTGCGGCTTTGCATTGATTGCCAGTCCGAGCGCGACAGAAGGCCGGTTTTTACAGGAATCAACCGTCGCGGAAGCAAGGACAGCCAGCTCCGATGAGCGTGGCAGGCGCCATACTGCATCCACTGGCGCGGTGTTCCTTCATTCGTCATGTAACGCGTTGGGTCTTCTGCCTTGTCCCCCCGCTCTGCGTTGTCTCCTGTCTTGCGGGAGAGGCTTCTGCCCAGGGGCAGCCGGTTCCGCCCGACTGCATAGACGGCGCGGTCACCTTGCCTCTTCTGGGTGGATCGGGCGATTCCCCGATCATCCCTGCCACGCTGAATGGCCGCCCCATCGCTCTGTATTTCTCTCATGGCTTCGACAAGCTTTATGTCGGGAATATGGACGGCTTCGACACTTACGACACCCACCGATCCGGCATGATCACGACAAACGGGATCTACACTGACCCTCAACCCATCATTCAGGCAGGGCAGCTGGCCATAGGCCCCCTCGATATGGGAACGCCGGACATGATCCAGCTTGAGGATTATCCAACCCAGAGGATCGGCTCACGGCCTCTGATCGGGGTGATCGGGCGCGAGGCTTTCTCCCACCTCGCCGTGCTGGTGGATATGCCCCATAGCGCCTTCGCACTGATCCGGTTCAGCCGTGATGCGGCGTGCCGCTCTGCACCCGCCGCTCTGATCGGCGCTGGGGCCCAAGCCCTGCCTTTACATGGAAAAGGGCTGATCCCGGTCAGCATTGATGGGGTGGCCCGTGATTTCGTGCTCGATGCCGATACACCGGTCACGACGATACCGGCGATATGGCTCGACCCGGTAAAGGACGATCCTGCCGACCCGGCAGGAAATTCCGGCGTTGCGCTTTACGGCACCATTCACTCGCACCTCAAGCGCACAACCGTGAAGTCGATGCGTATGGGGGCGATATCACTCGATCACATGTCGGTCTATGCTCAGGATGATCTCGGCATGGGGTTGCTCGGAACCGATTTCTTCCAGAACCATATTGTCCTTTTTGATGATCCGGATGACCGGGTTTATCTGCTGCCCAGCGCATCACAGCCCAAAAAACCGGGGGAAAACCTCCATTTCGACCGGTTTCGCACCGGTCGAACGAGCGTGGAGGATCTCTCGGGCAGGGCGCGCCGTATCGATCGTAAAAACCGGGCCGGTCAGAGCACGGGCGTCAGAAGCGGCTTGCCCTGAAAGAATGCGGCAAGGTTGTCGAACACCAGACGCCCCATGGCGTGACGCGTCTCAACGGTCGAACTCGCGCGATGGGCCTGAAGCACCACGTTATCCAGCGCCCAGAATGCTTCATCCATCCTGGGCTCGTGCTCGAAAACATCCAGCCCGGCACCGCGAATGGCCCCGGTCTGCAAGGCCTCGAGCAAAGCGGCCTCATCCACCACGCTGCCGCGTGCCACATTGATGAGGAAGCCGGTCGGTCCAAGCGCCTCAAGCATTTCTCGATCAATCATGTGGAAGGAGCGCGCGCCGCCCGAGACACACAGCACCAGCACATCGGCCCATTCGGCCAGAACGCGCAAATCTGGATAGAACGGGTATTGGGGTGTGTCACTCTGCTCGCGCGAGCTGAAATAGGCGATGGTCATGTCAAAGGCGGCAGCGCGCTTGGCCACGGCCTTGCCGATGGCCCCAAACCCGGCAATGCCCAGCTTGCGCCCCTTGAGCGTCCATGAATTCGGTACGGTTTCATGGCCCCAGCGCCCGGCGCGGACGAAACGATCACTGGTCGTGATGCCCCGCATCGTATCGAGCATCAGACCCATGGCCATATCGGCAACATCTTCAGTCAGCACGCCCTGTGCCGTGGCCAGACGGATCTGTCGGCGGCGACATTCATCCAGGTCGATCCTGTCATAACCCACGCCATTGACCGAGATGATTTTAAGATTGGGCAGGGCATCCATGATGGCGCGTGGCAGGCCACTGCCACCACCGGTTGTCACGCCCTCTATCCGCTCAGCCAGCGGCCCGAGCGCCTCCAGCGTGGTGAACTGATGCAGATGAAAAGGCGACCCGAGCTGCTCGTTGAAGCTGTCAGGCATCGGGTCGATCATCAGAATATCTGTCTTGCTGGCCATGATACGTCCGTCATGCGGGTTGCAGATCCTGCAACCCTAGGAAGAACCCGACCACTTTGTGCATCACCTTGGCGTGACGCAAAGAATACGCCGATGATGAGTCCATGCGTGGCCGGTATGATCCATGCCAACGCGCTCAGCTGCGAAAAGGCGCACCGATGCGGGTTTCGACCGGGAAAAGCCCCTCGAAGGCAACACAGATTTCGGCCGGATCTTCGAGAAACAGCGTGCCCATGGTCGAGCCTGTCGTGACCACATCGCCAGCCTTGAGCGGGCGTCCGCGTTCGATAGCGTGATTGGCCAGCCAGGTGAGCAGACGAAGCGGGTCGCCAGCCTTGTTGCCGCCTTTCTGATCGTAGCGCTTCTCGCCATTCACCAGCATGGTCATGGGCAGGGTGGTGGGGGTGAAGTCGCGCCACTCGGTAACGCCACGCCCGACCACCAGCACGCCATGGCTGCCCTGATCGGCCAGATGCGACAGATTGTGCTGTGTATCGGGTGCGACGAAACGCGTATCGAGCAATTCGATGGCAGCGTGAATGGCCCCGATGGCCTCAGCCACTTCTTCCACGGTCCAGGGCGTATCACGCGCAGGCAGATCTTTCGCGAAGGAATAGGCAATCTCTGCCTCAACGCCATGAAAGCGGCAAAAGGACGGAGACAGATCATGCCCGCTTTCGAACACCGTTGCCCGGTGCAGCGGTGCACAGGAAGGAGTCGCTGTGGGTGTGGCTGCGCCCACCTTCCATCCCACGATCTCCCCCTTGCCCGACGCGCTCAATGCGCGTGCCACAACGTCCTGCACCGCATAGGCGGCCTTGGGATTGATGGGAACGATGGTCTCGGGGACGGTATGCAGCGGCTTGTTTGTGCGCCGGGCATCGAGAAGGAGCGAGGCCAGATGTTCATCCGGCGCTGTTTCCCGTGCGGTATCCTGTATCGAAGCGGTCATGAAATCGGTCATTTCCAGAACAAGGTCGTCAGCAAGATGGCATGGGTCATGATGCGCCATCCTTCCGTTCAGTCAGCAGAATGGGGGACAATCTGACCACCGGATAAAGATGACACAAATGTAAGAATTTGGCCATCTCTGGTTTTGGGCTCATGAATGCCCGAAAAGATTGCCTGTCCCGGTTTGTTCGGGCCGGTCGAGCGCGAGGGCCCGAAAAAACCGCAGATCGAAGCTGCGGGAGACGACATGCTGTGCTGCAGCAATCAGGGTCGCAACCACAAGACATCCCTCTATCAGATACGTGCCGGGGGGAAAGCTGGCGGTGATTTTCCCCACCAGAACGGTCGCCAGAGCGGAAGGCATGGCCAGGACGACATTCCAGAACACGTAGCTCCAGACATGCCCTTTCATCGCCTCGAAACTGCGCCTGATCCGAAAACCTGCATGCCCGCTTTCCCACGCAAGATAACTCATCGTGAGGCAGCGCACGATCAGCCAGATATAGAAAGCGCCCAGCAGACACAGGAAAAGAATACCCCCTGCCTTCGCCGAGAAACCCGCGTTTCCATTGACATAATCGCTCAGGCTGGAAGCCGCCAGCAGGGTCAGTACGGTCGGAAGCCCCTGAACGATCACGTTGACACCCAGAGACTGCAATGCGCCCCGGTCCAGCTGCCAGAGGCTGACACCTTGCCAGGGCGTCAGACTGGCCCGGGTAACGGTGAGCGTCAGAAACCACATCGCGATCGTGTCGAGACCACGCAGCATCAGCGGCTCGAAATGCGCCGAAACGCCATGACCTGATATCCCGTCCGGCCAGTTCGTCTGTCTGATCACCGCAAACAGACAATCTGCGACGATCAGACCGCCTGACAGCGTCAGGACATCCGGGCGGTTGAGGAAGCCCAGTCGGAAACTCTCGCGCATGAGTCGGCCAGCGTCCGAAAAGGAGATCTTTTTCATTCCCGCAGATCCTGTTTCTGAAGGGCCCGGTGACGGGGAGAGGGAGTCACGAACGAAGATCGCTCAACGCTTTTTCACGAGGGAGATAATTTCGCTCGGACACTAACCGGGCGGCAGGGTCATCGGGCGCAGGCGCGGTTTGCGCGCCTTGTTGACCAGCGTATCCAGCGCGGAGAGGAAGCGAGAGCGATCGGCCTTGCCAAAAGCGGCACCACCCGGTGTCATCATCCCCGCCGAACGCAGATCGGTCATGAGGTTACGCATGGCCAGCGCCATGCCGATGGCATTGCCATCGAGCACACGCCCCTTGGGGTCGAGAACATGCACGCCTTTTTCGACACAACGTGCGGCGAGCGGAATATCGGCGGTGATCACGATATCATTCTCGACGGAACGCTCGGCAATCCAGTCATCGGCCACGTCAGGGCCAGCCTCAACCACCACACGTTCGATCAGGGGAGAGTCGGGCAGGGCAATCATGCGATTGGCCACAACCAGCGTGTGCAGGCCATAGCGCCCGGCCACGCGATAGACCTCGTCCTTGACCGGACAGGCATCGGAATCAATGAAGATACGGGTCATGCCGCTACTGTGCCGCAGCCCGGTCATCGTCGCAAATCCTGCGCGGCCGGCCCTGACCCTGCCACTATGAAAAAAGGGGCAGGGTTTGCTCACCCCGCCCCTTTTTCAGTCTTTCACAGCCTCACGAGGCCTTTCTCCCCATGCCGCTCTGGCATGGAGAATCTCACGCACTCAGTTGCCGTCATCATTGCTGTCGTCATCGCTGTCGCTTCCGCCCGGAGCGATGGCAATGAAGATCTGCTGACCATCGCGCAGCACACGCAACAGCACGGGCTGCTTGTTCTTGAGCACACCACGCACGGCAGTCAGCACAGCGCGGGGGTTGTCGACGGCCGTGTTGCCAACACCCTGAATGATGTCACCCGGACGTACACCAGCCTGCTCGGCAGGTGACCCGGGAACGATCTGGCTGATCACCGCCCCCTTGACGGTGTCATCCACACCAAGCTGCTGGCGCATGTCACGCGAAAGCGGTGCGAGAGAGATACCGATCTTGCCGCCATTGGTCTGGCCGTTATCGTCTCCAGCGCCGGAGTCTGCTCCCTCGCCATCCTTGGGCATATTGCCGATCTTGGCGGTGATGGTCTGGCTCTTGCCGTCACGCAGGATAGTCAGCGTCGCATCCGTGCCGGGTTTCATCGAGACGGTATGCACGACCAGATCGTGAACGCTCTTGATCTTGGCCCCGTTCAGCGCCGTTACGACGTCACCACTCTTCAGGCCAGCCTTGTCGGCCGGGCCGCCCTTGGTGACCTGCGCCACAAGAGCCCCTTCAGGCGGCGCCCCCGGCTCGCTCGGCTTCAGGCCGAGAGCCTGCGCCAGCGTGGGCGAAATGCGCTGCATCAGCACACCCAGATAGCCACGCGTGACGTGACCGGAGGTGCGGAGCTGGTCCACCACACTCTTGACCGTGTTGGACGGAATGGCAAAGCCAATGCCGATCGACCCGCCTGAGGGCGAGATGATCGCCGCATTCACGCCAATCACCTTGCCGTTCTGGCTGAAGAGCGGACCACCCGAGTTGCCATGATTGATTGGCGCATCGATCTGGATGAAATCGTCATACGGTCCGGCATTCAGATCGCGACCGCGCGCCGAGACAATACCCGCCGTGACCGTGCCACCGAGACCGAACGGGTTACCCACGGCCACGACCCACTCACCGGGCTGCACATTGTCTGAATCGCCCAGCTCGATGAAAGGCAGCTTGCCGTTGGGCTTGATCTTGAGCAGGGCCACATCGGTCTTGGGGTCACGACCTATGATCTTGGCAGGCAGGGTCGTGCCATCGTCCAGCGTGACCGAAACCTTTGTAGCCCCGTTCACCACGTGGTTGTTTGTAACGATGTAGCCGTCATTGGAGATGATGAAGCCCGAGCCGCGGGCCTCGACAGTGCGACGGGGCTGCTGCTGCTGCGGCATCATCTGGAACGGGAAGGGGAACGGGAAGGGCATGCCCTGCGGCATCTGCTGGCCGCCACCGCCGCCGCCTTCTTCCTGCTCGGCCACATCAGCGCGGATGTGGGAGGTGATGGAAACGACAGCAGGCTTCACCTGCTTCACCAGATTGACGAAATTCGGCAGCGTCTGAAGCTGGGTCTGGGGCGTGATCGGCCCTTCTGCCCAGGCGGGAGACGAGGCACCAACCCCGATGGACAGCGCAGTGGCTGCAACCAGAGCCAGTGAACGGAATTTGCGTGAAGGCGTCAAACGAACAGGCATGGCGTCAGTCATGATCTTTCCAGCTTTGGCACCATCAGGGTGCGGTGTGATCAAGAGAACTTATGAACCGACCTTCGGTTCGTCCAGAATAGGGGCGCGTAAAAACGTGGTAATCCGTTTCAGGACGCGCGCGATTCCCGCAATGTCATGAAAAACTTCTTCAGAAATTCAGCATTTTCGTGCTCGCGTACCCCGCCAATCACTTCAGGCCGATGCAGACAGGCAGGTTGCTCAAAAATGCGTGGTCCGTGATCGACCCCGCCCCCCTTCGGGTCGTAGGCACCATAAATCACCCGTCCAAGGCGAAAATGCGTCATGGCGCTTGCACACATGGGGCAGGGCTCCAGCGTCACGACCAGGGTGCACGAGGCGAGCGACCGCGACCCGAGCACCCGCGCAGCCTCCCTCATTGCGAGAATTTCCGCGTGGGCACTGGGGTCGAGCCTTTGCTCAACCTCATTCGAGGTACAGGCCAGAACCTGTCCGTCTGCCCCAAGCACGACTGCACCCACAGGCACCTCCCCCCTTGAGGCCGCTTCGCGGGCGGCCTCAAGAGCACAGCTCATGGCCTCGGACGGGTCCAGACGCGGCGGGCTGGTGCCATCGCCACGCCTATCAGGGGGGGCGCTTTCATCCCCTCTCCGGCTAAGGGGGGAAGAACCATGACTGTGCTTCTGCCTCATGCCGTATGACCCCCCTCTCATCGTTCGTCGTGCTATCCTGCACGTCTGCCTTCTGTTTGCCGGAAAACCCTGCTTACATCCACCTCATGACACGCGCGCCCCTCATCGGCCTCACCCTCGATATCGAGCCGGGTGGCCCACAGGATTTTTCCCGCTGGCCCTATCACGCCCTGCGGCAAAACTATTTCGATGCCATCCGCAACGCAGGCGGGCTGCCGGTGGGGCTGCCCCACGAGCCCGATCTGGCGCAGGCCTATATGGAGCGTCTTGACGGGCTGGTTGTCACCGGGGGCGCGTTCGACCCCGACCCTGCACTTTACGGTGAAGCCCCGCACCCGCGTACGACTCTCAAGCCGGGACGCACGGACGCCGAACTGGCCTATATTATAGCCGCCCGCCATCGTAGCCTGCCGGTACTCGGCATCTGCGGCGGTATGCAACTGATGGCCATTGCCTGGGGTGGGACACTGCACCAGCATCTTCCCGATCATGCACCGGGGCCGATCGCCCATGAACAGCCGAACCCACGCGACGAAGCCGGTCACGATGTGATCCTCGTTCCCGGGTCGCGTCTGGCCCACTACACCGGATGCGCGACCATGCGGGTCAATTCCTCCCATCATCAGGGCGTGCGCGACCCCGGGGGGCTATTGGTAAGTGCCCGTGCCCCTGATGGCCTGATCGAGGCCATCGAAGCCCCCGGTACCGACAACGACACCAGCAACGACACTGGCAACGGAATTTTTTATCTGGGGGTGCAGTGGCATCCGGAATTCGCTATCGATCCAGGTGACGCGCGTCTATTGGCTGGTTTCATCGACGCGGCCCGACACGCGACACCACAGGACAGACGAGCATGACCGAAGAACAGAAGGGCGAACGCATCGCCAAATGGATGGCCCGCGCAGGCGTGGGCAGCCGACGCGACATCGAACGCATGATCGAGGCCGATCGCATCCGCATGAACGGCTCTTCGGTCAAGCATCCCGCCACCTTCGTACAGGATGGCGACATCATTCAGCTCGATGGCAAGGTGATCGGGGGCAAGGAACACACCCGTGTCTGGCGCTATCACAAGCCGGACGGGCTCATGACCACCCATCGTGACCCGCAGGGACGACCCACCGTGTTCGACTCCCTGCCTGAGGGCATGCCGCGCGTCGTCAGCGTCGGGCGTCTGGACATCAATTCCGAAGGGCTGCTTCTGCTCACCAATGACGGTGAGCTTGCCCGCCGCCTTGAGCTGCCTTCCAATGCCTGGATACGCCGCTACCGTGTGCGCGTGTTCGGTGTTGTGGACGAGCGCAAGCTGGCCGCTCTGGCTCATGGCTCGGAATTCGATGGTGTGCGCTATGGTCCCATTGAAGCCGGTCTGGACTCGCAGAAGGGCGATAACGCCTGGCTGACCGTCAGCCTTCAGGAAGGCAAGAACCGCGAAATCCGGCGCGTCATGATGGGTCTCAACCTGCATGTCAGCCGTCTGATCCGCGTCTCCTATGGCCCATTCCAGCTTGGCACGTTGCAGAAACGCGAGATCGAGGAGGTGCAGGGCAAGATCCTGCGCGAGCAGATCCCGGGCCTTGCAGCGGCCCCACGTCGGGTGCGTCGGGTGGTCAGGGATACGACCCCCGACACAACCAGCCCCGATGCCGAAGAAGAATAATGCGTATCGTCGGCGGTGAACGCAAAGGCGTCGCCCTTCAGGCGCCACGGGGCGAGACCACCCGCCCCACCTCTGATCGCGCCCGTCAGGCCGTGTTCGACATGCTGGCCCATGCCCCCTGGGCTAGTTCGGACTTCCTGAGCAGCGCCCATGTGCTCGATGCCTTTGCCGGCACTGGCGCTCTGGGGCTTGAAGCCTTGTCACGCGGTGCCGCTTCCGCCGTCTTCATGGAGCAGGACCGCAGTGCACGCGCCACGATTTCGGCCAATATCCGCGCCTGCCGCTTCGAGGATCGCGACCTGTCCGTGCTGACCTGCGATGTCACGCGTGCGCCACGCGCGCCGCGCCCTTGCACGCTCGTCTTTCTAGACCCGCCCTATGGCAAGGACCTTGTCCCGGCGGCCCTCAAGGCTCTGGCCCGCTCCGGCTGGATTGCCCCTGAAGCCATTATCGTGGCTGAAACCGCAGTCAAGGACGAACTCGCCATCGAGCTTCCCTTGTTGACCGAGCGGCGCTTCGGTGTGGCCCAGGTCAGGATCTGGCGCGCATCGTAACTCTGAACCATCACCGCAGGATACTGACCGGCGCTCAAGAAGGAAGAGTGTCCTCGCCCAGCATCTGAGATCAGACAGGTTCGTAAAAAGGAACTGTCTTTTGGTGGCGTATGGCGCAACACCTCAACGCCACCTCCCCCAAGGCTCTGCCTGGATCCGGGCCAGAGAAAACCCCTCTTATTCCCGGCGCGGACTTGAAAACCCCCAGCGGAGACGCGTTCTCTGGCGACGAATGGAGCCGCCCCCTGTCTGGCATGGCGACGTCCCCCGAATAACGGCGGATTACAGCCTTTTTTGCTCTCGTCTCTACACAACGTTCCGCTATAGTTCTGCCACACGACACGTATAGATCCAGACGATGCTCGATGCCCCATGCGCGGGGTATGATGTATTGCGCAAAGACAGGAAGACGCGAATTTGGCTTCGTTCAGCCGCTTCTTTTCATCAGGCACAACAGCGCCACGGCAGCGCGGCCCGTTTCAGGACAGGCTGACGGAGCTTGGTGGCTTCATCCTGCTCGCCCTTGCTCTGGCGCTGGGCGTGGCCCTGTGGAGCTACAATCCGCAGGATCCCTCATTCGACACAGCCACGACAGCGGTGCCGACAAACCTGCTGGGTCAGCCCGGCGCGACGCTGGCCGATGCCCTGGTGCAATGGCTGGGTCTGGCCAGTGCATTGCCCATTATCGTGATGCTGTGCTGGGCCTGGCAGATCGTACGTCACCACGCGCTGAGCGTGCCGATCCTGCGGTTCATCGCCTTTTTCTGTCTTTTGCCTGTTGCGGCCGCGCTGATTGCCACCTTGCAGGTCCTGATACCGGCATTGACCACAAGCTGGCCGTCGCGCGCGGGGCTGGGGGGACAACTCGGGCTTGTTCTTGCTGATCACCTGGTTTCTGCGGGCCATGCGGCCATGGGACGTGCAGGCGGTATTGTGTTTTCGCTGCTGGGCCTGTTGCTCACGATCCTGCTCGTTCCTCTGGCTGTTGGATTGCGTCGCAGCGAGTGGCGTGCCCTGTTCCGCGGCGCCCGTTCCGTTGGCCGCGGCTCCGAAAATCTGGCACGGCGTATGGGGAACAAGGCCCGCCAGTCTGCGCCGCCGGACTGGAGCAGCTATGAGCCGGTCGAGGCCAATGCCTATCGTCATGAGCACCCCTATCCCACACCAAGACGTGGCCAGGAGGCTGCGCGCGCGCCGTTCATTCCGGCCAATACCGGGTGGTTGCAACCGCCTGACAAGATTGATGAGCCGGCTTCGGCGCCGCGCCCTCAGGCGGTGACCACACAACCGGCGCCAGCCCCTGAGCCATCCCCTTCAAACCCCTATGCGGTGCAGCTGGCCCAGATCGCCCGCGATCAGGACAGCGTATCGAAAACAGCGGCGATAACCCGTTATGCCGAAATCGAGGAGGCTGCGCCGTTTCCTGAAGAACCGGCTCCAGTGCCTCAACAGGAAGAGGAGCCCAGACGCGGATTCTTCGGCTTTGGCCGCGCACGCAGTGAACGCAGCAACCAGCCCCAGCCTGCACCCGCCGCCCGTCAGGGATGGGAAAGCGCGGGCTGGCAACCGCCATCGCTGGGCCTGCTGCGCAAGGCACCCGCTCATGGTGGCAATGGCCCGTCCAATGAGGTTTTGCAGGCCAATGCCCGCCTGCTGGAGCAGGTTCTGTCCGATTACGGTGTGCAGGGTCAGATTGGCGATATTCACGCTGGCCCGGTGGTTACGCTTTACGAGCTCGAACCGGCACCCGGTATTCGCTCTGCCCGCGTGATCGGTCTGGCGGATGATATTGCGCGCTCGCTTTCGGTGCTGAGTGTGCGTATCGCCACCGTGCCGGGGCGCAATGTCATTGGTATCGAAGTCCCCAACGCCTCGCGCGAAACGGTGTATTTCTCTGAACTGCTGGATACACCCGAATTCCATGAGCCGGGGGCGCAACTGCGTCTGGCGCTTGGCAAGGATATTGCGGGCAATCCGGTTTATGCCGATCTGGCCAAGATGCCGCATCTGCTGATTGCCGGTACCACAGGCTCGGGCAAATCGGTAGGCGTCAATGCCATGATCCTGTCGCTGCTCTACCGGCTCACGCCGGAAGAGTGCCGCCTGATCATGATCGACCCGAAAATTCTCGAACTCTCGATCTATGACGGGATTCCGCATCTGCTGACGCCTGTCGTCACCGAGCCGAACAAGGCAGTGGCCGCGCTCAAATGGACCGTGCGCGAAATGGACAAGCGCTACCGCTCCATGGCGCATCTGCAGGTGCGCAACATCACGGGCTATAATCAGCGCGTGCGTCAGGTCCGCTCGACGGGAGAACTGGTGACGCGTCGCGTGCAGACCGGTTTCGACCCCGAAACCGGCCAGCCGGTTTTCGACGAACAGCAGCTTGCGCTCGAGACGATGCCGCATATCGTGGTGGTGATCGACGAAATGGCCGATCTGATGATGGTGGCAGGCAAGGAAATCGAAGCTGCGGTGCAGCGTCTGGCTCAGAAAGCCCGTGCGGCCGGCATCCATGTGATCATGGCCACGCAGCGTCCCTCCGTCGATGTGATTACCGGCACCATCAAGGCCAATTTCCCGACACGTATTTCCTTTCAGGTGATCAGCAAATTCGACAGCCGCACCATTCTGGGTGAGCAGGGTTCCGAGCAGCTTCTGGGCCAGGGCGACATGCTTTACATGCAGGGCGCGGCCCGTATCACCCGCGTGCATGGACCTTTCGTGGCCGATAGCGAGGTCGAGGATGTGGTGGCCGATCTGCGCAGCAAGGGCGAGCCTGTCTATAACGACGAGGTGATTTCCAGCCTCGAGGATGAAGGTGGAAGCGCCTCTTCGAGCGGAAACGGTATGGGTGGCGGCAATTACGATGCCGAATCCAGCCTGTTCGATCAGGCTGTCGATCTGGTAACGCGTGAGGGCAAGGCCTCGACCTCATTCATCCAGCGTCACCTGTCGATCGGCTATAACCGCGCGGCCAAGATCATCGAGCAGATGGAGAAAGAGGGGATCGTGAGCGCTGCCAATCATGTGGGCAAGCGCGAAGTCCTTGCCCGCCGTCAGCGCGACGAGGACTGACCCCCCTCCCCTGCCCTGACGCCGTTTCATGCCCAGCCTGTACGATGACTGACCGCCCCAATGCCTGACCGCCCGATGACCGACCATGCGATAAGCGACCGCTTTCCCTATCCGGTTCTTTATGAGAGCCCGCGCCTGGTCGTGATCGACAAACCTGCCGGGCTTCCGGTCCATCCAGGGCCCAAGGCACGCCATTCTGTCGAGGCGCTTTTTCCCCTGCTGTCGCGTCGCAAGGATGGCCCGTGGCTGGTTCACCGCCTCGATACAGACACCTCCGGCTGTCTGATGATTGCCCTGCGCAAGCAGGCCCTTGTGGAGGCACAGGCGCTCTTTGCCTCAGGCAACGTCCGCAAGACCTACTGGGCGGTCGTCCATCGCGGTCCGACGGAGAATGAAGGTCTGATCGACGCTCCCCTGCGCAAGGTAAGTACGCAGGCTGGCTGGCATATGGAAACATACCCCGAAGGACAAAGCGCCCGCACCTCATGGCGGGTTCTGTCCCGTGGCAGGACGCATGCCCTTCTTGAACTGACCCTGCTGACAGGGCGCACTCACCAGGCGCGCGTCCATTGTGCGCTGCTGGGTTGCCCCATTCTGGGTGATGAACGCTATGGCGGCGGACAGGGTGCCCTGCACCTCATGAGCCGCTCGCTCGATCTGTCTTTGCGCGATGATCAGGTGAGTGCACGGGCAACCCCTCCTGGTTTCATGCGCGAGAGCTGTCAGGCTTTCGGACTGGAATTGCCGTAAAGCAGGAACCACAACCGGAACAGCCACGTTTCGGCCATACGCTGGCGCACAAAGCCGCGTTCCTTGATCAGAAAGCGCAGTCGTTCCCTGATCCCGCCACCCAGCGCCTTGCGCAAACGCAGAAGAAATACCCGTGATTCCGGCTTGAGGTGCACCGAAAGATCGGGTTGCAGAAGATGCGTCATCAGCGCGACATGAAGGGCCATGAACGATTTGGGGCCGCGCCGTATGGCACGCAGGCCACGGGTCAGGATCGAGCGTTCGACCCCGACTGCATTGCGACGATGCTGCCGGTAAAGCGCCACACAGCGCTCATCAAAGATGAATTGTCCCCCCATACCCAGAACGAGAGCGTAGCTCCACCAGTCATGGAGTATGCCCTCGGGTAGCAGGGTGGAACGTATCAGCGCAGCCGCCGCCGGGTTGAGCAGAACGGTATGGCCCGTGGCCAGATTCTGGATGAGAGCCGTACGAAAATCAGGCTGACGACGAAGCGGTAGCGAAGGTCCCAATACCGTAAGAGACTCATCGGTCAGAAACTGACGCGCACAATAAAGGGCAGGTCCCTCGCAGCCGCTCAGGGCCTGACGGCCCCATTGCAGTTTTTCGGGAACCCAGACGTCGTCCTGATCTGCAAATGCGATCAGCGCATCCGGAGGCGCCGCATCGAGCAGGAGCGCATAGGAACGGGCAACACCGATATTGCCGGGTTCAGCGTCAATCTCGATGCAGCGCCCCTGACCGCGATGTTCCTGAAAGGAGAGCATGATGGCGCGTGAGGCGTCTTGCGAGCCATCGTCACGCCAGTAGAGGCACCAGCTGCTTTCTGTCTGTGCCAGAAAACTGTCGAGCTGCTGGTTGAGAAACACCTCACCATTATAGACGGACAATAGAATCGCAACGGGCGGCACCGAGGCCGCCCGCTCCGTATCACGCCCCCCCACCGCATAAAGATGCGGTGGTGAGGTCAGAATACTATTGCCCTGCGCCACGCTCAGGCCGGCTGCGCCGCAAAATGCTCGTCCACAGCGCGGGCGACGCCATCGCGCCATTCAGGTAGGCGGATACCAAAGACCTGTTCGAGCTTGCTGCAATCGAGGCGTGAATCCTGCGGGCGCTTGGCCGGGGTAGGCCAGTCCAGCGTGCGGATAGCGGTCACCTCGACCGGCATGGTCTGACCATGACGCACGGCCTCTTCAAGGGCAGCCACCGCCAGTCCGTGCCAGCTTGTCTCACCTGTGCCACAGGCATGATAGATCCCGGCAAACCTGTCCTGCCAACCAGCCTGGATCTGGTCCGCAATGCCCAGAATAGCCTTGGCCAGATCATCGGCATTGGTGGGGCAACCATACTGATCGCCCACAACCTTCAGATGCGTGTTCTTCGCCCCGGCATTCACCATGGTCCGCACGAAGTTCTTGCAATGCCCGGAATAGACCCAGGCCGTACGCAGGATCACGCTCTTCGGCTGCGCCTTCAGCACGGCCTGCTCACCTGCCGCCTTGGTGCGACCGTAAACCGTCTGTGGCGTGACAGGGTCGGTTTCGACATAGGGCGAGCCCTTGTCACCGGCATACACATAGTCGGTCGAGACATGAATGAGCGGCATGTCCTGCGCCGTGCAAAGACGTGCCAGCTCGGCCGGACCGGTCTCGTTGGCGGCTTCTGCGCCCGCGATCTCGCTTTCCGCCAGATCCACAGCCGTCCAGGCTGCCGCGTTCACCACCAGAGAGGGCGTGTAACGCGCCAGCGTCGCTGCCATGGTCTCCGGGTTGGCGAGATCGAATTCGGGACGACCGACAACGATCACACGATCTCCGCCAAGGGTCTTCAGCGACGTGGCGAGCTGACCTTGCCCACCCGTGACAAGGATCGTTTTTTCAGATGCCGTGCTCATGAATACTGGAACCATCCCTTGGCTTCAGTGAAATGGGGCGCAACCTGATCCTTGTCGGACAGAACGACCTCATCTGCGCTGATTGGCCAGTCAATGGCCAGATGCGGGCAGTTCCAGATAACCGCGCGTTCCGAGGCCTTGTCGTAAAGCGATGTGCACTTGTACTGAACCTCGGTGTTTTCCTGCAGGGTCACGAACCCATGCAGGAAGCCTGGCGGGACCCAGAGCTGCGACCAGTTTTCCTCTGACAATTCCGCTGCAACCCACTTGCCGTAGGTGGGCGAGCCGGTGCGGGCATCGATTGCCACGTCCCAGATCGCGCCCTTGGTGCAACGCACGAGCTTGCCCTGAACATAAGGTGCAACCTGGCAATGCAGACCGCGCACCACGCCCTTCTGAACGGAAAGGCTCTGATTGTCCTGCACAAAGGTCAGATCAATCCCGGCCTCGACCATCTTCTGATGGTTGTAGGTTTCCGAAAAGAACCCGCGTGAATCGCTGAAGCGCTGCGGCGTGACGAGGATGACGTCAGGAATGGCGAGACGTTCGACTTTCATGAACCTGCTCCTAGTTGCGGGCTGAATGAGACTGGTTTGCCAGCTCAAGCAGCATACGGCCCAGCTCGGTCTTCTTCTTCGCGTTACCCTGAATCATGAGCTGTTCGCGATCAATGAAGCCCATGCGATAGGCGACTTCGGTCGGTGAGCCAACCAGCATGCCCTGACGGGACTGGATTGTCTGAACGAACAGACCTGCCTGCATCAGGCTGTCCGGCATACCGGCATCAAGCCATGCACAGCCGCGACCCAGACGATCGACCTGCAATGTGCCTTCTTCCAGATACATCTGGTTCAGATCGGTAATCTCGAGTTCACCGCGCGGGCTCGGCTTGACCCTCTTGGCAAATTCCACAACGCGATGGTCGTAGAAATAGAGACCGGTCACCGCCCAGTTCGACTCCGGCTCCGTGGGCTTCTCGACGATGCCGAGGGCACGGCCGCTCTCATCGAAGCTGACCACGCCATAACGCTCGGGGTCACGCACCTGATAGGCGAAAACCGTCGCCCCTTCGGGACGCGACGCTGCTGCGCGCAGCAGCACGCCCAGATGATCGGCAAAGATCAGGTTGTCACCCAGCGCCAGAGCGCAGGGCGAGCCATCGATCCAGTCTTCTGCAATGAGAAAGGCCTGGGCCAGACCATCGGGAGAAGGTTGCTCGCGATACTCGAAACGCACACCAAACTGCGACCCGTCGCCAAGCAGGCGTTTGAACTGCGGCAGGTCATGGGGCGTGGAGATGATCATGATATCCTGGATGCCAGCCAGCATGAGCGTGGTCAGCGGATAATAGATCATCGGCTTGTCATAAACCGGCAGGAGCTGCTTAGAAGTCGCCAGCGTCATCGGGTACAGGCGTGTGCCTGACCCACCGGCCAGAAGAATGCCCTTCATTGGCTTGGATGCAGCGATGGCGTTCATGCTTTTGTTCCCAGTCTCTGTCCGGTGTAGCGGCGGGCGCGAATGCCTTCCCACCAGTTGCGGTTATCAAGGTACCATTGAACCGTGCGGCGGATACCCGTTTCGAAATCGTGCTTTGCCTTCCAGTCCAGAGCCTTTTCGGCATGGCTGGGGTCGATCTCGTAACGGAAATCATGGCCGGGTCGATCCATCACAAAACGGATCAGACGCTCGCGCGGACCTGCCGGATCGGGCGACAGCTCGTCGAGTACGGCGCAGATGGTCCTGACGACATCGAGATTGGTGCGCGGCTGACGGGCACCAATGGCATAGGTCTCGCCCGGCTGGCCCTGTTCCACCGCCTTGACCAGCGCCTCGGCGTGATCCTCGACAAACAGCCAGTCACGAATGTTCTCGCCCTTGCCATAGACGGGCAATTCCTTGCCCTCGAGCGCGTTGATCGTCACCAGCGGGATGAGCTTCTCGGGAAAATGCCAGACGCCGTAGTTATTCGTGGTGTTCGTCACGAAGGTCGGCAGGCCATAGGTGTGATACCATGCGCGCACGAGATGGTCCGAAGCAGCCTTGGATGCCGAATACGGGCTGCGCGGATCGTAGGGGGTCGTCTCGGTGAACGGCGGATCATCGAGCTCGAGATGCCCGAAGACCTCATCGGTCGAGATGTGATGAAAGCGAAAGGCTCTCTGCGCTGCAGCATCAAGACTCTGCCAGTAGCGACGGGCGGCTTCGAGAACCGTATAGGTGCCTGTTACGTTGGTCTCGACAAACACGCCAGGCCCATCGATGGAGCGATCGACATGGCTTTCAGCTGCCAGATGCATGACGGCGTCGGGACGGTACTCGTCGAACAGCTTCTGCAGCTCGACACCATTGACGATATTGACAGCCGCATGGCGATAACGCGGGTCCGCCGAAACTTCACCCACGGTCTCCTCCGAAGCTGCATAAGTCATGCAATCCACGTTAAGAACTTCATGTGTGGTCTGGCGGATCAGATACCTGACCACAGCAGATCCGATGAAACCACACCCACCTGTCAATAATATACGCATCGCCACTCTCAGTCACAACATTCAACACAGGCAGCATTTGGGCCAATCCGCCCCACGCCGAGGGTTACTGATTACAATCTGAAGGGGCAGTGTGGAAAGATGATATATATAACAAAATGCGCTAGAGTGGCATCATATTGCTTATCTATAACAAATGTGCGCCAGAAGTCATAGTAGGACATATATTCAAATAAACATGGTTATATATTTAGAAAATGTATATATTTATTCAATAATTTTTCATTTATATATTTATATTGTGGATTGTGTGTAGATTTACCTGAGTTTTATAAATCAATGTATAGATAATTATGTAATTTTTATTTTCTTTCTTTGAGATTGATAACTCCAATACTTTATTCTTGGATCATCCTTGCTGGGACTGTCTCCAATTTTCGCTTGTGGCAATCGAAATAACCCGTGTGAGGTTACCCCCGCGGAGGTCAACAGCGCGTGATTGTCACCCGATAGTTAGATCCGCCTGATCACCTTGAAGGCTGTCAAGGCAGCGAAACTGCCAAACAGCACCACACCAAGAGACTGCCCGACCAGAATACCTATCGGGCCATAATGCGCCCCAATCCAGACAAACGGGATCGTTCCCAGCGTCGCCCGGCCCCAATTGAACGCGGTCGAATAGAGCGGATGACCCAGATTATTGAAGGCCGTATTCGAGACGAACAGCAGCCCCACAAAGAAGTAACTCGCTACCAGCCAGCAACAGAACAGCGTGACAATCCGGATCGCCACCCCTTTGGCGGCGAACAGGTGCAGGATAGGGGTATGAAATGCCGCTAGAATGGCCCAGGTAAGCAGAACACAAAGTCCGGTCAGCTTGAGCGAGGCATAAAGCGTTTCGCGCACCCGGTCTTTTTTCCCCGCCCCAAGATTCTGCGACATGATCGGCCCGACCGATCCCGTCAGGGCAAACACGAATGCAAAGGCGACCGGCACGATGCGATCAATCGTCGCCTGCCCCGATATCGCCTCCAGCCCGAACCCGGACATGAAATGGGTGGTGAACAATCCGCCAACAGGGGTTGCCAGATTTGTCGCAATGGCAGGCAAGGCCACAGCACCGATCTGACGCGTTGCAGGAGCAATGGCCCATAGGCGTGGCCATTCGAGCATACGGTGCTCACGCAGGCTCACGAAGCCAAACAGCACCACGGCGCTGCGGGAGAGAATTGTGCTGATCGCCGCCCCGGTCAGCCCCATATGGAACCCGAAAATCAGAATAGGGTCGAGAATGGCCGAGACAAAAGCGCCTACCAGGGTCACCTGCATGGAGCGGCGGGCATCTCCCACGCAGCGCAGCAACGCCGATTGCGCCATGCCGTAACAGACCAGGGGCAGGAATGGTGAAACCAGATGCAGGAACCCGGTTGCCTGCGCCAGAGCCTCCCCGCGTGCACCCAGCAGGGCCAGAAACGTTGAGGCGAAAACCGCTGTCAGACAGCCGAGCACAGCCGTCACTGCGATCATGACGACCATAAACGCCGAGGCAAACCGCCGCGCTCTGATGATCCGGCGCGCACCGATGAGCCGGCCAATGACTGCCCCGAGCCCAATGGTCATGCCAATCGACACCGCCACCTGAACATAGCCCAGCGCAGCAGCGAAACCGATTGCCGCTGTCAGGGCCGGATCATGCAGATGCGAGATATACCAGAAATTGAGCAGATCGACCGCAAAGACGGCCATCAGTCCGATAGCGCCTGTGCCCGCCATCACGATGACATGGCGCATGATGCTGCCATGAACGAAACGCGCGGGTCGGGTAGCCTTCAGATCAATTGCAGGCTCCGTGTCCTGAACCGTTGATGCATCAGGGGATATCTTGGCGGGGGAAGGAGCAGTCAGAGACATATCCTCCCGATCCTGCCCGTTTCCCGCCCTTCTGGAAACGACAGAAATCCCGAAAGATCCTTTTTTTGAAAGCCGTCCTGCGGATCAGAGCGCTCAGGGATGAGTGCGAGGCCCTGCCCTACCCTCATCCCGGCTCATGACGCGTCGCTTTCACAGGAACGACCACCCACTATCAAGGCGAGTGCCCGCGCCTCCAGGGTCTTACTTTTCGCTCTTCACTGCCTTGATCCAGTCATCCACCCGGTCGGCAAGGAGGTTGAGCGGCAGGGCGCCACCGGAGAGAACGACATCGTGGAACTTGCGAATGTCGAATTTCGGCCCCAGTTCAGTTTTTGCCTTTTCGCGCAGGCGAAGAATGGTCTGCTGGCCAAGCATGTAACCCAGAGCCTGACCGGGCCAGGCAATATAACGGTCGGTCTCGGCCTGCATGTCCGGCTCGCTGGTGGGCGGATGAGCATGAAAGAATTCCAGCATCTGGGCGCGGGTCCAGTGCAGGTCATGCACACCGGTATCGAGCACCAGACGATCGGCACGCAGCAGCTCACCATTCAGGCGGCCATAATCGCTGTAGAGATCCTTGTAGAAGCCCAGCTCCTTGCCAAGACCCTCGGCGTACAGCGCCCAGCCTTCAATATAGGCATTATAGGAGCCCTGCTGGCGAAAAGGCGGCAGCGGCAGGGATTGAGCGGTGGAGATCTGGAAGTGATGACCCGGAACACCCTCATGATAGGCGGTATCCTCGATCGTGTAGATATCGCGCTTGGCGAAATCGCCGGTGTTGACGAACACGATGCCGGGGCGTGAACCATCGGGCGTTCCCTGATGGTATTCGGCACCGGCAGCCTCAGCCTCGCGATAGCGCTCGACGGGGCGTACTTCCAGCTTCGTGGTCGGGATCTTGTCGAAATCGCGGGTAAGGGCGGGCTCCATCTGCGCGATATACTTGCGGTACAGATCGATGATCTGCTCGCGCGACGTCGCGTAGAGCTTGGGATCCTTCGCTACCGAAGCGCGTAGGGCTGCAAGGTCGGCAAAGCCGAGCTTATGAGCGATCTCGCCCATTTCGCCCTCGATCCTGGCAACCTGATCGAGCCCGAGCTGATGGATTTCCTTGGGGGACATGGTGGTGGTGGTCAGGGTACGGATGTCGTAGCGGTAAAGCGCATCACCACCGGGAAGCGCCCATACACCATCCTGAGCCCGGCCATGCGCCGTGTAGCCCTGCTTCATGAAGGCCGCGAGACGCTGATAGGCCGGGCGTACGTCGTGATCGATCGCCGTCAGGATAGCCTTGCGGAGTCGCGCCTGATCGGCGGCGGGCACAGCGGCCGGGAATTTCGTGACGGGTTCGCCAAACGGGCTCTTTTCGCCAGCGGGCGCTGCAATCTGCTCCACCTGCTGCTCGGCCTTCTCAAGGAGGAAGCGCGGCGGCATCAATCCGTCTTTCTCGCCAAGACGCGCCAGGGCAATCACCTGATCGATCGCCTTGGGGATGGCGCGCAGGCGAGCAAGATAATCCTCATACTGCTTCGTGGTGTCGAAGGGGATGCTCGAAACGAAACCCGGATATTCCAGCTGGGCACCATTCATCTGGTCGATCGGCATCTCATAGGTCTTGAGACGGATCCCTTCGAGCGTGTCCTGGATCTGCTGGATGATCATTGCACGGCTGATCTGTCGCTGGTCATCGAGTGACGCTGGCGCGATAGCCTCGAACTTCTTCAGAAAGCCCGTCAGAACAGGCACGGACCCCTTGATATGGGCGAGGGACAGATCGCTCCAGCGATCGTTGTAACGGTAATCGCCAATCGACGTCGCCATTTCAGGCGCGTCTTTGAGCTCGTACTGCCACTCCTCTTCCAGAAGGCGATCGAACGCGGCCGCCGCCTTGTTGTCCGACAGTGCAGCAGGGGCCGCGAGAGCCGTTGTCGAGGCAAGAAGGCAGCCAAGCCCCATCAGGGCGAGGCGTGAGGAGCGGGGGAATCTCATAAGCGTCGGATCTCCTGAAGCGCGCCGGGCGCACGGAAATCCGAACCGGGTCAGAACGCCGCGTGCCAGTCTGTCGAGGGAACCTTCATAGCGGTATCGTTACGATGCCACCACCCTCCCCCGAGAGCCTGAAACAGGGCGACGCTATCGGTGAAGCGCGTGGCTCTGGCCTGAATCAGGTTGAGCCGCGCCTCAAGTTCGATCTGCACCGCCGCCTGGAGCAGCACCGGGCTGATATCGCCGTAGGACATCTGGCTTTGTGAAATGCGCAGACTGCGCACAGCCGCATCCTCATTGGCTGCGCTGATGGTAAGCGCTTCAGAATCATCCTGAAGGGCATGCAGCGTGTCGGCCACGTTCTGCATCGAGGTCAGCACGGTGTTCTTGTACTGCTCGGTGGCCGCCAGAAGATTGGCGCGCGCCTGACGCTCCAGATGCATCAGCTCAAAACCCTGAAAGATCGGCTGGGCCACCATCGCGCCGATCGACCAGTTGCCATAGCCGGGGGTGAAGAACTGGCTCATGGCATTGATGGCCTGACCCGGTGTCGCGGAAAGCTGCACATTGGGCAGGCGGTTGGCAATGGCAACGCCCACCTGCGCACTGGCGCTGTGCATCTGCGATTCCGCAGCGCGTATGTCGGGGCGCTGGGTCAAAAGCGCGCTGGGCAGGCTGACCGGCAGGGTCGCGGGCAGGCGATAGGCCTCAAGCGGAATCTCGGGCAACATCTCGTCGGGCGTCGTGCCGACCAGTGCAGCGATCTGGTCGTGAGCCTGCTCGGCCTGCAGATGCAAGGGGGGCAAGGTTGCCTGCGCCTGGGTCAACGCGGCTTTCTGGGCCAGAAGCTGGGCTTCCGAAATATCCCCAAGCCGGAACTGCTTTTCCATCACACCAAGAAGTTTCTGCTGGTTGGCAATGATGTCGCTCGTGGCGTTGATCTGGGCGTTGAGGCTCGATTGCGTGATGAGCGAGACAATCAGCGTATTGATCAGCGTATTGGTAGTGGCGATCAGCTGGAAGCGCTGCATTTCTGCCTGCGCCGCCTGGGATTCCACCTGACGGCGTAACCCGCCCCACAGATCGGGCTGGTAGGAAATGTTCAACTGCAGCGTGTGCAGATTATACAGGTAGTTGTTATTGCCCGGCACGGGTGACAACGCCTTGGACGTCTTGTTACGTGTCGGGTTGAACGAAGCCGAGATGCTGGGCAGCAAGGGTGCGCCCGCGACCTTGGTCTGTTCATAAGCTGCCTTGAGCGTCGCCTGTGCTGATCTGAGTGACGGATTGTTCTGCAATGCCCGTGTGACCAGGGCATCGAGTTGCGGCACGCCCAGCGCCTGCCACCAGGCGCCTGACAGATCGGCCCCGGCGGTCAGGGTCTGGGCGGCTCCCGCAGAGCCGGTTCCGGTCGTGCCATGAATGGAGGCGGGGAGGACCGTACTCTGGTAACCGCCCGTTCTGAGCATGTCAGGACGATGGAAATTCGGGCCAATGGCGCAGCCCGAGAGCGCCAGACTGGCGGCGCAGGTCAAAAGCACGCGGCGTTTCATGACACACCTCCCGAACGGCGCGCCTTGCGGCGTTCGATGTAATGCTCCAGCTCGAAAAAGAAGACCGGCAGAACAAAAAGGGTCAGCAGGGTTGCAATGCCGAGCCCGCCCACGACGACCGTCGCCAGACCGCGCTGCACGTCGGTGCCGACGCCTGTTGCCAGTGCTGCCGGCAGCATGCCAGCGCTGGCAACCGTAGCCGTCATCAGCACGGGGCGGAAACGTTCGGCCGCACCGGCCAGCACGGAATCATGGATGCTCAGCCCTGCGCGATGATGACGGTTGATGGCCGCAATCATGATGATACCGTTCTGCACCGCCACGCCAAAGAGCGCGATGAAGCCCACAGCCGTCGCGATATTGAGTGTCTCGCCGCGCAGATGCAGCGCGATGAGTCCACCCAGCGTGGCCAGCGGCACAACGCTGAGCACCAGAACAGCATGACGGAACGTCCCGAACTCCATGAAAAGCAGCAACAGCATGATCGAGAACATCACGAGCAACGCCACGCCCAGACGGGCCTGCGCACGCTGCTCCTGCTCGAAGCTGCCAGCCCATTGCAGACGATATTTGCGGGGGTCGAAATGCACCTGTGAGGCGATGCGCTTTTGTGCGTCCTCCAGATATTGCGAGAGCGGGCGCACACCATTATCGACGCGAATGGTGATCTGACGCTCCCCCATCTCATGGGCAATATTGCTCTCACCCATATGCAGCCCGACATCGGCCACCTCTGCCAGTGTCACCGGGGCGCCTTCGGTCGAGCGCAGGGGAAGCGCGCGTATGGAAGCCAGATCGGTCAGATCATGCGAGCCGACATGCAGCGTCGCGTTATACACGCGGTCTTCCACATAGACCTGTGTGATGGCGCCATCACCAATCGCGTTCTGCACAACGGTGCTGATATCGGACACGTTGACGCCATAGCGAGCCGCCTGCTCGCGCCTTGGTGTCACCATGAGCTGCGGAATCTGCGGCTCCTGAAAGATCGAGGCATCAGTCGTGCCAGGCACCTCACGCAGGATGTTCACGATCTGACGGCCAATGCGGCGCAGTTCATGGAAATCATTGCCATAGACACGCAGCACGAGCGGCGAATGGGCACCGCCTACCAGATCGTTCATGCCATCCTGAATCGGCTGGCTGATTCCGAAGCTGATGCCGGGTATCTGATAGAGACGCTCGCGCAGGCGGGCGATGAACTGGGCCTTGGTCTCGCCGCTGGCCCACTGGTCATAGGGCTTGAGACCGACCGGCATTTCGATGTGCGAGAACGTCCACGGATCGGTGCCGTCATCGTTACGACCAAGCTGGGTGATGGCATAGGAGGTCTCGGGGAATTCGCGGACGGCAGAGCGAACCTCGCTTGCGATACGACTGCCTTCATCCAGCGAAATGCCGGTGGGCAACTGCACCTGAAGCCAGAGCGCGCCTTCGTCCAGATCGGGCAGGAACTCGCGCCCGACCGTCGCCCCCAGAATGACCACCGAGAGCAGCGCCGCACCACCCCCGATATAGGTCACGAGCGGGCGGGCCAGCATGTGATTGAGCCCGCGCTCATAGGCATGATGCAGGGCCTCTAGCGGGCGGTTATGCCAGATGCGTCTTGGCTTGTACAAAGCCAGATAGCTCAGCGTCGGGATCAGGCAGAGGGCACAGGCCAGCGCCCCCATGAGCGCAAAACTCACCGTATAGGCCATGGGCCGGAACAGCTTGCCCTCGCTTCCCTCGAAAGCGAAAAGCGGCGAATAGGCCACGATGATGATGAGCGTGGAGGAGAAAATCGAGCGTCCCGCAATACGTGCCACGCTCAGAACTTCGGTGCTGGTCAGGGTGGCCTTGGGTGATTCCTCGCGCAGGCGCAGGATCGCCTCGGTAATCACGATGGCCCCGTCCACGATCACGCCAAAATCGATGGCCCCGAGCGAGAACAGATTGGCCGCCATGCCAAAGAAATGCATGAGAACGAAAACGGTGGAAAGCGCGAGTGGAATGGTGACGGCAGTAACGACCGCACTGCGCGGGCTGCCGAGGAAGAGGGTCAGGATGACCAGAACGAGGCCGATGCCCTCGACCATGGTCTCCCCCACCTTGTGGGTGGTAGCCTTCACCAGATTATCGCGGTCGATATAGGGTACGAGCCGCACATCGAGCGGCTTCAGGCGCTCCTGAAGCCCGTCCACCACATGATGGACATTGTCCAGAACGAGAGACGGGTTGGCACCTGACAGCATGGTCACGATGCCCTCGATAGTATCGGGGTTATTATCCTTGCCCAGGATACCTTCGCGGATCTGATGCCCAAACTGCACCTGCCCCAGATCGCTCAACAGCACCGGCGTGCCGTTATGCTGCGCCACGACGATACGCTTCATGTCGTCCAGCGTGTGGATCATGCCCACACCACGCACGATGTAGGATTGCTCACCGCGCGTGATACGCCCGCCCGCCGCATTGGCGTTGTTGTTCTTGATGGCATTGACCACGTCATCGGTGCTCAGCCCGTAACGCAGCAGGGCGTCTGGCTTGAGCACAAGCTGATACTCGCGCGTCAGACCGCCAAAATTATTGACGTTGACGATGCCCGGCACACGCTGAAGCGTAGGGATGACAATCCAGCGCTGCACGTCCGAAAGCTGCATCAGATCCATCGAATCCGATTCCAGCGTGTAGCGGAAAATCTCGCCAGCAGGGCCTGTGATCGGGCCAAGCTGCGGGGTCACGCCATCAGGCATGCTCGCCGTACCGAGCAGTTCCAGAACAAGCTGGCGCGCCGTGAAGACATCAATGCCGTCATGGAAGATGAGCGTGATCAGCGACAGGCCGAACGTGCTGCTTGATCGGCTTTCGGTCACGCCCGGCACAGCGGCCAGAGCGCGTTCGAGCGGCACGGTAACCTGCTGCTCCATTTCCTCGGCAGCCAGACCAGAGACCTGGGTGGTAACCTGCACATTGACCGCCCCGAGATCGGGATAGGCCTCAACGGGCAGCACACGCCAGGCATAACCGCCCGCAAGGGCCAGAAACACGGCGCAGATGAAAACGATATGGCGGCGCGCAAAGCACCAGGAAATCAGGGTCGCAATCACGGATTAGGAAGCTCTCATCTGCGGCGCTGACAAATCAGTCGTTATCGTTGAGAAGAATGGCGCCACGCGTGACGATGTGCTCACCACCCTGCAAGCCCGAGAGAACGCGAACGCTTTCCCCCTCGTCATAGCTGACCGTTACGGCGCGACGGCGGAAATGCATGGGAGCACCATCCTGCACGAAGACCGTAAGGCGGTCGTTGTTCATCAGAAGGGCGGTCTTGGGGATGATCACCATATCCGGCTGCTGAACCGCAATCTCGACATCGGCAAACATGTTGGGACGCAGGGCTCCATCAGGATTATCGCACAGAATATGTGCGATCACCCGGCGCGTATCACTGTGCAGGGCAGGGTCGATCGACTGGACGGGCGCCACACAATGCCGGCCCGGCAGGGCGCTGATGGCAGCATTCATTGGCTGACCAACGGACACCATACCTGCGGACTCCTCGGGAATTTCAGCGTCAATCTGCACCTGGGAAATATCGAGCAGGACCGCCTGAACGGCTGTGGCATCCGTGATATTCACACCCGGAGCCAGTGTGGTGCTGGCAATCAGCCCGTCAACAGGGGCCACCAGTCTCACCAGACCCTCACCATCCTGATCGGTGCGGCTGTTGAGGGATTCAAGACGACGTTCGGCACGCTGGCGCTCGGCACGGGCCTGAGCCAGATCGTTGCTGGCAGAGTCCAGATCCTTGCGGGCATTGCCCCCGACGGAGAGAACCTCCTGGGCGCGTTTGACGACCTGCGCCTGATAGGTCTCCTGCGCCCGCGCCTTGAGCAGATCGGCATAGGCCTGATCGAGATCGCCAGAGGCCAGAACCGCCAGAACATCACCCTTGTGCACGATCTGACCGGGCTGAAGGCTGGTTGCCGTTACATGGCCTGTAACCGGCGTCAGGATGTTGATGCTGCGTGTCGGCTGCGTCTGAACCAGGCCAGGCACACGCAACCCGTGGGCCAGCCTGCTCGTTGTGACAGGTTCGACATGCAAACGCTTCATGAGCGGGGAGTCATCGGTCACGATAACCATGCCGTTCTCACGGGCGAGCTGGGCTCTGGGCCGATCGGAATGCGATGCTCCATGTTCATGGATGATCGTGATAACGATCCCGAGAAGAACAATGGCGATGAGCGCTGCCAGACCAAGGCGGCGTAGGAAAGGTGCCTGCATGGTCAGGCAAGGCCGTCATGGGAGCGCATCAGAACCTCGGCTCAGGATAATTTGAAATACTTTGTTGCGGTTGATAGCCGCTTGCCCCTGCTTCGCCAAGCGGGCCTGGAGGCGGGAACCATGTTCTAATAGGCGATGGATACGAAATGCGCATGATAATTTCATGTCACACCCATCCATGACGATCATTTGACGATCGTCTTGTTAAGGCGAGCATTGTTGGATGGCGAGCCCCTCGTCAGAGACCTGAGACGACGACCGTGCGGGAAGACCGGATTGAGTCGGTCAATCAGGCAGAATGCCTGCGCCGGCACGGCTGAACCGGCCGACATGTCCTGTTTAGCCTGAGGTCGATTCCGGTGTGACTTCGGGACCGAGCGTGCGGAGCGATCGTGGGCGCACTGGCCCGCCCAGCACGTGCCCGATGGGTGAAAGTCCCTCGATATGGTCGCAGAAGATCTTGAACACAGCGAGCATCGGCACGGACAAAAATGCCCCGCCAATCCCCCACATCCAATCCCAGAACAGAAGGGAAGCCATGACCAGCACGGGGTTAAGTGTGAAGCGCTTGGCCAGCAGCATCGGGGTAATTGTCTCACCTTCCAGGATGTGGATGCACAGATAGATGGCGGGCGGCAGGAGCGACATCAGGAAGGATGGAAAGCTGATCAATGCCACGCAGAAATAGACGACAACGCCAGTCAGCGGCCCGATGATTGGCACGTAATTCAGCAGGAAGGCCAGAACACCCCAGAGCAGCGGGTTGGGCATACCGGTCAACCAGCATTGCAGCAGGTTCAGCAGCCCAACGAGAACGTTCATGATGGTGATGGTGGCAAGATAGAGCGAGACATTGCGCTCGATCTGCGTCGTGATCTGCACCAGCCGTCTCTTGTCAGAGTAGGTCGGCATGATCTCGACGATACGGCGCAGCAGGCTGTCACCTTCCGTCATCAGGAAGAACAGCATCAGCAACATGGTGAAGAACTCACCCATGAAAGCCCGCGTCCCGATCAGGAAGGAGGACCCCCAGACGCGCAGCGTTTCAGCGCCATTTGATGTCGATGAAGCCGCAGCCGAGGCGGCGGTCAGGTGATGATGCCCACCACTGGACATCAGGGCGATCACGCGCAGATAACCGCGCTGGACCGAGTCAATCGGCCCCTGAAGGAAGGCGAGTTTCTGCTGAAGCGCGGGAAGGCTCTGCGGTACCTTGGTCAGCCACGCAGCGGCCGGCACCGAAATGGCCGTGCCGATGCCGACAACCAGCAGGAACATGGCGATGATTAGCAACAGCGCCGAGATGGGCTTAGGAATGCGCAACCGCCCATGCAGGAAGCGCATCGGACCAATCATCAGCAGATTGACAACCATCGCAAAGACAAACGGCAGCACGATATCAGCGGCGAAATAGAGGGTGTAGAACACCGCCAGAAGCGAGAGAATGAGGATGCCAACATCACGCAGGCCAAGGCGATGGCGCAGCATGGCCTTACGGATCATGCCAGCTTGCTGCTCGTCATCCTGCGCTTGCGGACCAACGCTATCAGAGCGCACCTCCGGCATGACTCTGGCCTCAGAATCAGAATGAATTGAACGAGGCGCAGCCCCCTCAGCCCCGGTTTCAGGCTGGGGTATGTCCGAAGTCAGTGACGGGCCTGACATGGCGAGCGTTTCTTTCCTGAAGGCGGGTTGCTGCGCGGGAAAAGGCGCTGTCATGAACGTCGATCAACCGCCCGGGACCACAAACGTTGCCATCAACGTGATGCACGTTACATTTTATTGGGTTGAATCACGTTGGCTTGCAACCCATTTTCGGGTTCTATCTTTAAGCTGATACAGCACATTGTTTCATTGAAGGATATCGTCATGGCCTGGAACACCCCGAAGGTTACCGAAATTCCGCTCGGCGCCGAAATCAACTCCTATGTCTGCGGCCAGAAGAAGTAAGTTCTTCGCAGGACCGTCTACCTTCAACAGCCGCACCCCATGTGCGGCTGTTGTCGTTTCTGGCCGGGCTGAACCGCCCTCTGCCAACCGATCACGAACAGACCGACCCTGACCATGCTCGATATCATCGTTCTTGGCAGCGGCGCCGGTGGCGGGTTTCCGCAATGGAATTCAAACGCCCCGGCCTGCCGCGCCGCAAGAGAGGGCAGAATTCCCTCTCGCAGCCAGGCCTCTCTCGCCGTCAGCGGCGATGGCAAGCACTGGTTTCTGCTCAATGCCTCGCCTGATCTCAGAGCCCAGATCCTGGCAACGCCAGAACTGCATGCGCAGGACGCGCTGCGTTCCACGCCAATACAGGGCGTTATCCTGACCAATGGCGAAATCGATTCCATCACCGGGCTGCTGACTTTGCGCGAGCGCGAGCCCTTCCGGCTCTATGGCACGTCCGCCACGCTGGCCCAGCTCGATGCCAATCCGATTTTCGAGGCCGTGAACCGTGAGATTGTGCCACGCCTGCCGCTTGATGACGAAACACCCCTCGCCCTGCCCAACAAGGACGGTACAGATTCCGATCTGACGCTCACCGCCTTTGATGTACCCGGCAAGGCACCGCTCTATGCCGAGCATCTGCCAAGCCAGAAGGGCGAGACAATCGGGCTCGAAATTACCGACGGAAAGCACACGATGGTCTTCCTGCCAGCCTGTGCCGATCTCACCCCTTCCATACGCACACGCATTCGCGCGGCCGATGCACTGTTCATGGAAGGAACGCTCTGGCGTGATGACGAGATGATCCGTGCCGGGCTCAGCCCAAAAACCGGTCTGCGCATGGGGCATATCTCGATGTCCGGCCCGGGAGGCATCATCGAGACCTTGCATGATGCGCCCTCCCATCGCGTCTTCATTCACATCAACAACTCGAACCCCGTCCTCGTACCGGACTCGCCGGAACGCCAGATGGCGGAAGAAGCAGGCTGGATCATCGGTGAAGATGGCCTGCGCCTGACCCTTGGAGAAAGATCATGACGGTTCTGTCCCCCGATGCCCTCGAGGCCCGCCTGCGCGAAATCGGTGCCGAGCGCTATCACAACCGTCATGCCTTCCATCGTGCCCTGCATGACGGCAAGCTGAACCGCACACAGGTTCAGGCCTGGGCCCTCAACCGCTACTATTATCAGGCGTCCATTCCGGTGAAGGACGCCACCCTGCTCGCCCGCCTGCCCACGGCCGAACTACGCCGCGAATGGCGACGCCGCCTTGAGGATCATGACGGCAACGAACCCGGCACGGGCGGCATTGCACGTTGGCTGAAACTGACCGACGGGCTTGGTCTGTCGCGTGATTATGTCGAGAGCCTGCAAGGCATGCTGCCCGCGACCGGCTTCGCCGTGGAAGCCTATGTGCATTATGTGCGCGACCGCTCCGTTCTGGCGGCCATTGCGTCATCGCTCACCGAACTTTTCTCGCCCACCATCATCAGTGAGCGCGTCTCCGGCATGTTGCGCCACTATGATTTCATCTCGGAAGAGACACTGGCCTATTTCGCCCCACGCCTCACCCAGGCGCCGCGTGATTCCGATTTCGCGCTGGCCTATGTGAAGGAACACGCCCGCACTGCCGAGCAGCAGAAAGAGGTCATCGACGCGCTGATCTTCAAATGCAACGTGCTCTGGACCATGCTCGATGCGCTGCAGCATGTGTATATGGAAGGCCATCCAGCCCCCGGCGCCTTTGCCGGCGCCCATACCCCGGAGGCTTTCAGCGCGTGAGCGTTTCGGAAGACAGCATTCCTAAATTTACCCGCGGTCATCGCCTGCAGCATGACCGCGTGCGCGATGTCTGGCTCGTTCAGGCCCCTGAAAAGGCCTTTATTGCCGATCCCATTGCTGCGGCCATCCTGCGCCTCGTCGATGGCGCCCGCCCCTTGAGCGCCATCATCGACGACCTCGCTGCAACCTATCATGCCCCCCGCGAAACCATCGCAACCGATGTGCAGGTCCTGCTTGCTTCGCTGATGGAGCAGAAAGTTCTGGTCGAACAAAGCCCTCAGAACGGGCAAACTCCCGCGTCATGAGCTTCACCCCGCCTCCCATGAGCCTGCTGGCCGAGCTGACCCATCGTTGCCCGCTCGCCTGCCCCTATTGCTCCAATCCCATCGATCTGGAGCGACGTGCGTCTGAAATGACCACGGCCGACTGGTTGCGCGTGCTGGACGAGGCTGCGGCACTCGGGGTGTTGCAGGTTCACTTCTCAGGCGGTGAACCTATGGCGCGGCATGATCTGCCCGAACTGGTGCGTCATGCCAGTGCGCTCAATCTCTATACCAATCTCATTACCTCAGGCGTGCTCATCAACGAGGCGACCCTCTCCGCCCTTGATGACGCTGGCCTCGATCATGTCCAGCTTTCCTTTCAGGATGTCGAGGAAGCGGGCGCAGAGCGTATCGGCGGCCTTCGTGGTGCGCAGGCCAAAAAGCTCGAAGCCGCCCGCCTGATCAAGGCACGCGGTATTCCCCTCACGCTCAATTTCGTCGTGCATCGCGAGAATGTGGCGCGCGTGCCTGCCATGCTCGATCTTGCCCATGAGCTCGGTGCCGGACGTGTGGAGATTGCTCATACCCAGTATTATGGCTGGGGCCTGAAGAACCGCGATCTGCTCATGCCATCGGCCGCGCAGCTCGAAGCCTCGACGGAAGCGGTCGTCAAAGCCCGTGCCCGCTTCGGCAACAGCCTCGCCATCGATTATGTCACCCCGGATTATCACGCTGACCAACCCAAGCCCTGCATGGGGGGGTGGGGCCAGCGCTTCGTCAACATCACCCCCTCCGGCAAGGTGCTGCCCTGCCATGCCGCCGAGACCATTCCAAATATCACCTTCCCCAGCGTCACAACCGACTCTCTGGGCGCGATCTGGCAGGATTCCCCCCTGTTCAACCTGTTTCGCGGCACGGACTGGATGCCCGAACCCTGCCGTGGTTGCAGCCTGAAGGAAGTCGACTGGGGCGGTTGCCGTTGTCAGGCCCTCGCCCTGACAGGCGATGCGGCGGCCACCGACCCCGTCTGTGTCCGCTCGGACCGTCATGCTCTGGTCATGGAAGCCGCAAGGGCCGGGCATGATGGTGATTTCACCTATCGGCGATTTTCCAAGGCGTAAGATACGCGGGATGCGGCTTTAGACCCCGCCAAGGGACAGTCGTCCTTCTGGACCCTGATGGACATAACGGAGCTGCCCCCTCCGCGAGTGCAGGACTTGACCCGTTATCCCGAGAAAGGCCGGGCCACGATCATGATGACGATAATGATCATCAGCAGTGTCGGCACCTCATTGGCAATACGGTAGTAGCGCTCGGTATGAAGCCGCAGGTCATGGGAAAACTCGCGGCGCCACCGGGCACAGAAGCCGTGGAAACCGCAAAGCAGCAGAACCGTGACCAGCTTGATCCACCACCAGGGGGCGGACCAGTCGATGACACCGGGAAGCGAGGCGAGGAGACCACCAGAAATCAGGGTGGCGATCATGGCCGGTGTCATGATGGCACGGAGCAGACGACGTTCCATGATCTGGAAACGGTCACTCTCAGGCGTACCGGGCTGAACCTGTGAATGATAGACGAAAAGCCGTGGCAGATAGAAATTGCCTGCCATCCATGAGGTGAAGGCGAGGATATGCAGCACCTTGAGCCAGGGAAACCAGGGGAAAAGGGCGCTCATCGGTTCTGCTCTTCCATAACGCTGGCCAGCATGGGGGCAAGTTCATCGAGATGGGCGATACGGCGTAACCCTGGCCAGTCGAGCGGGGGCGATGGCCCTTCGGCACGCAGCAGGATGCAGGCCATACCGGCATCATGTGCCGCCTGCACACCGGTATCGGAATCCTCGATCACCACGCAGGCAGAGGGTGCAACGCCTTCCTGCTCTGCGGCATGGAGGAACACATAGGGGTCTGGCTTGGGCCGCATCATATCGCGAGCCGAATGGACCCTCTCTTTCGGAAAGAAAGCCTCAAATCCGACACGGGCGAATTTGACCTCCATCTCGGGCCATGAGGAATTCGAGCCGACGCGAAAAGGCAGACCGAGCGCCTGCACGGCTGACAGCATGGCAGCAGCGCCCTTGATCAGCGCCGCTTCATTGCGCATCAGATCGACCAGCCGGTTCTGCATGATGGCGACGTAGTCATCGCCCAGATCGAGGCCAGTCTCGGCTTCGAGTTCGCGTTTGACCTGCCCCAGTGCCTTGCCAGCAAAACGGTGCAGGGCCTCAGCATCGCTCAGGGCAATGCCATGATCACGGGCGGCGCTGGCCACCAGACGGCAGGAAGGCCCCTCACTGTCGATCAGTACGCCATCACAATCGAAGATCACGAGACGAAGCTGACCGGAGGCACAAAGGGCTGAAGGACGCGTATCGGACATGACGAGCGTCAGCCGATATCGAGCACGGCATCGACCAGTGCGCCGACATGCTCGGGTGGGGTATCGGGCATGACACCGTGACCGAGATTGAACACATGCGGCCGCCCCTTGAGGGCATCGCGGATGGTGCGTGCCTCGTCAATCAGACCTTGTCCGCCATTGCGCAGAATGATCGGATCGAGATTCCCCTGAAGGGCCAGTGTATCAGGGCAGAGCGTCGCCATCTGCGCCAGATCGACCGACGTATCACAGGCCAGCGCATCGACACCGGTCTCACGGGCATATTCGAGGGCCATCAACCCGGCAAGACGGGGGAACCCGATGATCTTCACACCGGGTCGGGCGGCGCGAATGCCCTGCACAATGGCGCGTGTCGGGGCAATTACGTGCTGGCGGAACTGGGAGGGAGGCAGCAGACCGGCCCAGCTGTCGAACAGCATGACGGCCTCGGCACCGGCATCGATCTGGCCGATCAGCATGTCGGTCGTTGTCCGGGTCAGCAGGGCGATGAGATCGCGATAAAGCTCCGGGTCCTGCAACGCCATGGCACGGGTGACACCGAACTCCCGCGAGCTGCCGCCATCGACCATGTAGCAGGATACGGTGAAGGGGCTGCCAGCAAAGCCCAGAAGCGTGGTGGACTGAGGCAGTTCGCGCGCCAGAATCCGCAATGTTTCCTGGATTGGTGCGACGGTTTCGGCTACGCGGGCAGGAGACAGGGCCTCAAGCGCAGACCTGTTGCGGATCGGCTCCATAACGGGGCCGCGCCCTTCGATGAATTTGAGATCCTGACCCATGGCCCAGGGCAGGACGAGGATATCGGAAAACAGGATGGCGCCATCCATGGCAAAGCGCCGGATTGGCTGAAGGGTCAGTTCGGCTGCGATGTCCGGGGTGGTACAGCGCGTCAGGAAGTCTGCCCTGGCACGCTCGGCGCGGAATTCGGGCAGATAGCGTCCGGCCTGACGCATGAGCCATACCGGAGGCGGCCAGACGGCCTCACCGTGGAGGACACGCAGGAGCGGTTTTGCAGGCGCTGACAGGGGTGAATTTTCGCTATCCATACCGACCAATAACCATAAAAGAAAAAAGATAGATATCCTGTCGGATAGGTTGATCCCTGTGAATGACGGGGTACCCAACTTTCCAAAAACGTACCCCGACTTACCAACACTGTGTACAAACGATAAACCCTTTGGTTTGAGGCATTTGCGCAGGTTATCCCGAAATACCCACAGAAGGCCTGTGTACAACCCACTGGTTCTGCCGAAGAAAGTACAATCCACGGTACTCGGTACGCCCTCTCTCCCAGGCTCGTACAATCCCCATGTACCCCAGTACTGACGGTACTCATTCACCCCTGATTTCAAAGGAGACTCGAGATGGAGTCGAAGCATGCGAATCCCGGAACGCCAAGGCTGGTTCTGGCCAGTGGATCAACGGCCCGGCTTGAATTGCTGCGTGGTGCTGGTCTCGATGTGGTGTCCTGTCCGGTGGCGCTGGATGAGTCTGTACTGCGTGACAGGATGCGGGCGGAAAACGAGGGTCAAAACGCCATCGCACTGGCGCTCGCAAATGCCAAGGCTCTAGAGTTTTCAACGAATCCGCAATTTATGAGCGCCGATTTCGTGATTGCGGCAGACCAGATTCTGGAGTGCGATGGCGCCGGTTTCGACAAGCCGGAAAACAGGCAGGCGGTCAGGGAACAGCTCATCACCCTGCGCGGGCGTACGCATCGGCTTCAGACGGCTGTCGTGCTGTACAGAGGCGGAAAGAAGCTCTGGGAGCATCTGGCGACACCCGAACTCACCATGCGCGATTTCAGTGATGGCTTTCTGGAGGCCTATATGGAGGCAGAGGGAGACGTACTTCTATCCTGCGTGGGTGCGTACCGGCTTGAGGGGCCGGGTGTACAGCTTTTCAGTACGATCAGGGGTGATCATGACGCCATTCTCGGTTTGCCCCTCCTGCCATTGCTGGCTGTACTGCGTGATTTCGGTATGGCGAAAAAATAGTGCCTGGGGGGGTTGTCAGAGGCATAGCCCCCCGCTATACCCGCGCCACTGGCCTGACCCAAGGGGCCGGTTTTGATACGGCGGGGCCATAGCTCAGTTGGGAGAGCGCCTGAATGGCATTCAGGAGGTCGTCGGTTCGATTCCGATTGGCTCCACCATCATCTTCCTCAAAATTCGACTTACGATGCTGCGTCAGGCACGAATACTGACGCAAGTGCATTCCTCATGCGAACCAATGGCGTAAGATTATCGTGTTAGAGCGTTTTCCTCTCAATCTGGCTTGTATCCAGCGGCGGTGAAGAAGTTGGCGCATTCTGCGGGCGCGACCTGATCGATGAGTTTGCCGATCCTGTTCCAAAGCCCGTCTCGGGTGCGTTCGGCG